>JBPCIP010000202.1:0-3460 GCA_051006195.1 Pyrinomonadaceae bacterium | reverse complement strand
CATGGTCGCCATCCGCAGGTCTTTGCCGTAGACCAGAACGTAGCAGCTTTCACCTTCCAGCACGTCCGTGTACAACTTCCACTTCTGTTTCGACTCGACCAACTTCGACTCCACCGTGATGTGTTCGTCCGTGAACGTGATCGTCATCGCGTCCCGAAATCTGCGGTCGCCTTTGTAGAAGCGTCGCGCCACCACGGTAAAGTGAAAAAAATAGAGATAGATCAAGAGAGGCAGCAAGGCCCCGGCGATCCCGAGCGCGGCGGGAAACTCGAAGCCGGAGGCCATGAGCAACGCGAAGAATCCCAGTGGGAACAGGACGCAAGCGGCGACCGCGCGAATCTTCCACTCCATCGGCTTGGGGAAGAAGAGCAGACGCCCGGCATCCAGATATTCTTTTTCAGAAAGTTTGTAATGAACTGTGACAGGTTCCATATCACTTGATGAGATGAACTGCTCGGCGATTCCGGCGCGCAGGGCGGGCAAAGGCGGGACGCTCTCTGGATTGTCCCGCATTAGTTGTTGCCGCTGAAAAGTTCTTCGAGCGCGTTGCCGACGGGTTGGATGGAGATGAGGCTTGCGCCCGCCGCGCGGACGGCGGAGAGCGCGGCGTCAACGTCTCGCTCGGTGGCGACTTCGATGCGCGCCCCTCCCGGCGTCGCGGTCAGGCGCGCGACCGGCGATGTTTCCAACTCCAGATTCAACTGCGCGAAGTTCCCGCCCGCGACGACGAGTTCCATCGCGCGCACCTCGCCCGCCGCCCGGCGCAGGTCTGCGAGGCGTCCGATGTGGGCGAGGCGACCCTTCTGGAGGATGGCGGCGCGGTCGCAGAGCACTTCGATGTCGGCGAGGATGTGCGAGCAGAAGAAGACGGTCGTGCCCGTCGTGCGAAGCTGTGCGATGAGGTCTCGCACCTCGCGGCGACCGATGGGGTCGAGGCCGCTCATCGGTTCATCGAGAAAGACGATTTCGGGGTCGTTGACCAAAGCCTGTGCGAGGCCGACTCGCTGAAGCATGCCTTTGGAGAACTTGCGCAGTTGCTTGTCCCAACTCTTCTCTTCGAGGCGGACGAGCGAGAGGAAGCGCGCGGCGCGGTCGCGGCAGTCGCGGCGCGGGTAGCCGAAAAGTTCGGCGCAGTATTCGAGAAACTCGCGCGCGGTGAGATAGTCGTAGAAGTAAGGATGTTCGGGGAGATAGCCGATGCGGGCGTGCATGGAGATGTCTGCGATGTCGTGCCCGACGATGCGCGCTTTGCCCCCGGTCGGGTACATGAGGCGCATCAGAAGTTTCATGGTCGTCGATTTGCCCGCCCCGTTCGCGCCGAGAAAGCCGAAGATTTCACCCGTCTCGACCGTCAGCGAGAGGCCGTCGAGCGCCCGCACCCTGCGCTTGCGCCAGAAGCCCACTTCGTAGTCTTTCGTCAAATTCTCGATCTCGATTGCAGCCGGCATCTTTCTCATCCTTCACTAAAATAAACATTCGAGCGGTTCGAGTGAAAAGGTGGCGCTCACCCGATATTTAATACTTGCGCAGTATCTGCGACCTCTCGCCAAGTTCCACATCGCAATTCTCCTGCTTGATAACATACAACTCGCCGGACGGATCAGGCGGGGAGCCGTCAGCGTCAATCGCTAAGCGCGCGGCGCGTAACAAAGCATTTACTTCGCGCCACGTTTGCGGGCATCTGCCGGTGCGTGTGCGGTGTGTGTCGAGCACGGCGCGCAACGCATCCATGTCATCAAGTGATTGCAGTTGGAGCAGTCGCCTGAGCGCGAGTCGCTTCATCTGCTCGTCGTCCGATTGGTGGTACATGTTTTGATAGATGATGCGGGCGGTGTCGCGGCTGCCGCCTTTGGTCGCCATCTGCGCGGACATTGACGGAATCCACGCGGGCGCGCCCGGCACGCGCGCCGCCGCCGCATAAGCCGCGCTTGCTTCCTGAAAACGATTTTGTTGCCAGTAGATGTAGCCGAGGTAGGTTTGCAATCGCCACGCTTGCGGGTTGGCGACGATGCCTTTCCGGATCAGCTTAACTGCCGCCTCCACGTCAACCGCCGGAAGGACGATGGCGCCGTATTCATAAGCGGCGATGAAGTGCGGGTCGAGAGTCGTGCTGTTGTCCAACAGGGGCGCGAGAATTTTCAAGTTGAGTGCGCTTAAATCGTCGATCTGGATCGCGCCTTCGTGCGCGCCCACCTTGCGCCCGGTGTATTGAAGTGCGCGCATCCAGTACCAATCGGCGGTTATCGCATTGAAACCGAGACTGAGCCGACGCGCGGCCTCCGGCTGCAAGTACAACTCTTCGGCGGCCTGCGCCAGTTGCTCGACGGGCGGGCGACGCTCCAGTTCCAACCAGCGCGCCAACCCCGCCGCCGCGCCGAGTCCGCAGATGATGACGAGGACGAGCGCATACTCGCGCGGCTTCCATCCTCGCCCGGTGCGCGCGGTGCGATTAATCTCCAATGCAGGCTGGCGTGTCATTTGAAATTACGACGGTTGAAGATGAGGATCGAGGCGGCGAGCAGGACAGCGACGTAGATGAAGGCGTAGAGAAGCGCGACGGCGAAAGCGGCGGGGGCGGGCGTCAGGCCGTGCCCGGCTTCGGTGATAACGGCGTAGTGGGAGAGATTCGGGAGCAGGTAGTAGAGAGCGCCGAAGAAGATTTTCGCGCCCGTCGTGCCGGTAGAGGCCGCGAGGGTTTTCATGTCCGCGCTGAAGTGGCCGATGATGAAGACGGCGAAGGTGAGCAGAGCCGAAAGCGCAGGTGAAGAGAAGGAAGAGAAGAGCAGCGCGACGGCGACGACGATCATCAACTCGACGAAGATGAGGATGATGGCCGGCCAGATGCTCAAAACTAATGGATCGTAGCCGCCCCGCACATAAGCAAGCGCGAGCGACACGCCCGCCCCCATCACCGCCACGTTGACGGCGAGCGTCAGGCACAGGCCGAGATACTTACCGGCGAGAAACTCACCGCGCCCGACCGGCTTCGAGAAGATGGCATAGACCGTGCGCCGCTCCAATTCTTTGTAGACCAGCCCGACGCCGACGAAGAGTGCGATGAACACGCCGAAGAGCAACATCGCGCTCAAGGACATATCGACGATGATCTTAGCCTCCTGCGCCGCCGAGAGGTCGCCAATAAAGATCGCCCCGCCCGTCAGCAGCAGCACGAAGATCACCAGGTTATACAGCACGCGGTCGCGCACGGCTTCGCGAAAAGCGTTACGCGCAATGGTGTAAATGCGCCGTAGGCTGTTGCCCCGCACCGCACCGCCGGCCTGAACGGTTGCGGTGGAGTCGCCTACGGGTGAGAGTGTTTGTCTCATCATGCCTTTTACCAATCGCGCCGTAAAGCCCCTTGATTTATCAATGGGGATATAAGGCGCATCGCCCGCAAGGGCGATAATTAACTTGCCCTAAACGCCTGATGTAAGGTATGTTTAGCGCGATGCAGGCGTAT
>JBPCIP010000201.1:0-6016 GCA_051006195.1 Pyrinomonadaceae bacterium | reverse complement strand
ACACACCTGAAGCGACTGCATCGCCGCACGATCTGTTTCTCGAAGTGTGCGGAGATGCACGCGGCGGTCATTAAACTCTATGTCAATCACGTCAATGCTTACCAGCATAAATTGTGAGACACGACCCAAGAGAGATACTTGATGGACAGAAGGTAATGCCTCAGTTACGCGCGGAAATTCAACATGGGCGTAGTGAGAATAAAGCAGTTACTTGCGCGCCTCCGCGCGTAACTGAGGCATTACGACAGAAGGTAATCCCTCAGTTACGTGCGGAAATTCAACATAGGCGCACTGCAAACAAAGCACTTATTCGTGCGCCTCCGCGCATAACTGAGGGATTACGACAGAAGATTTTTTTTGATTGACTGATCTTTAATAAAGTCGTAGAGTTCGCTCCGTCTCTTTCTCACCCCGTGTAAGAAATGGCGCACCAGAGCGATCATTTACGGAGACGCGCCAGACCTTCCACTCAACAATCCTCAGGAGGAGCAACATGAAAAGAAGACATCTCACCATGAGTAAAATACTTATGAAGCTGGTCGGCCTGTTTGTGTTTGCGCCCGCGTTCGGGTTGGCACAAGAGCAGGAGCGAGCCATCGGTAAAATATCCTGGCGTAATGAGCCGATAAAAATTGTTAAGCTCAAAACCAAAGGCAAAGCAATCGAGTTAGGCAAAAAGTTTTCGGCGGAAGATGACTGGCTGAAAGGGCTGACGGTGACGGTGGAGAACGTCTCTGACAAACCCATCTCGCGCATCGAGATTAGTTTGCTCTTCCCCCGACCGGAAGGCTATTCTGAGACCATACCGACTTTCACTGAAAAAATGATTTACGGCCTTGACCCGTCAGACGCTGAAGCTGGCGGGGCGCAGCCGCAAGTTCTACCCGGCGAGCGCGTTGACGTTAAACTGCTTGAGGTCAATTTACCTTTTATCAAGACAGCCTTGGAAAGTCTCGGCTACCCTGAGAAGACCACACACACGCAAATCATGGTGGATGCAGTCACATTCAACGACGGGACGATGTGGGCTGGAGACAATATACTACTGTACCCTGACCCTCATAATCCTAAGCAGAAATTTAATCCTTTGCTACCGGAGAAATTAAGACTACCGCCAAACCAACCGCCGCTTTCCTGTAACTCGCCCGCCCCGCTCTTTCGCAATGCCGGCTTTCGCAAAGTAAACGCGCCCGCCGTGTTGAACGGCAGGAAGATTCCGTTGGGAAAGTTTCGGCTGCTTCAAGACCCGACGCTGCCATGCAACACATTATTTGTGACTGACCAAAATCTTGACTGTGGAGCCAGCGGAAGCGGTTGCCAACGCTTGAATAGCGTTTTCCAGGACAGCATCGACTTTCTCGGACTGCGGAACGCGCGAAAAACGCTGGAGGGCGTGTTATGTAAGCAAAGTGACAACACGGTTTGCTCACCTACTCTGATCAGCAACTTCAGACGCTTAGCATGCGGCGCGCAACTTGCCGGTGGTTGCGATGACGAACTCTACTATGAGATGCAAAGCGAGTGCGAAGCGGGCGGCGGTATCTGGAAGGGCTGTCGCGGTTGTTACTCGCCGATTGTCATTGATGTGGCGGGCAACGGCTACGATTTGACGAACGGACAAAACGGCGTTGAGTTCGACCTCACCGGCCACGGCGTGAAGGACAAGATTGCGTGGACGGCTGCCGGTTCCGATGATGCGTGGCTCGCGCTCGACCGCGACGGCAACGGCACAATTGACAGCGGCGAGGAATTGTTCGGCAACTTTACGCCGCAGTCTGCACCGCTGCCGGAGCGTAACGGTTTTCTGGCGCTCGCTGTTTATGACAAGCCGGAGCGGGGCGGGAACGGTGACGGCGCGATAAGTCAGGCAGACAACATTTTTCACAGTTTGCGTTTATGGCAAGACAAAAATCACAACGGCGTATCCGAGCAGAACGAGCTAAAAACGTTACCGGAGTTAGACATAGCGCAGCTTGACCTCGACTACAAGGAGTCGAAACGCACGGACGAGTACGGCAACCGCTTCAAATACCGGGCGAAGGTGCGTGATGCGAAAGGCGCAAAGGTTAATCGCTGGGCGTGGGACGTGTATCCTGTTGCCGCTCGTTAAAGAACAATGTTATCAAGCGTGAAAGAGTCGCCGAACAAGCCATCAGGCGCGAGCGTGAAACCGCGACGTTTTGATCAACCTTGCGCGTGAAATTCCAGGTTGTCGCGAATCAATTTCATGCCGCGTCAAATCCATTTATCAAGCGAATCGGGAGATAAAGAGAGACTCGCCCGGTGCGGCTGAATCCGGGCGTTAATATTCGCACTTGAAAGACTCGCACAAACGCGTCCCGCCAGACAATCGACATTGTCTGGCGGGGCGCGTTCGAGCGTTTAGTCTGTTCCGGCAACGGTTACGAAGCGGGCACGTTCATCTTCAACGTGCGGACGAGGAAGCCCCACATGTCGGAGATTTCTTCGATGCTCTTGGAGGTGGGTTTGCCCGCGCCGTGTCCGGCCTTGGTCTCGATGCGGATGAGGACGGGCGCGGGGGAGGCTTGCGCCACCTGCATCGTCGCCGCGAACTTGAAGCTGTGGCCGGGCCAGACGCGGTCATCGTGGTCGGCAGTCGTGATGAGAGTTGGCGGATAGCTCGTCCCCGGCTTCAAGTTGTGCAACGGCGAATAGGCGTAGAGGGCTTTGAATTCTTCCGGGGTGTCGGGCGAGCCGTAGTCGGCGGTCCACGCCGCGCCGATGGTGAACTTGGTGAAGCGGAGCATGTCCATCACGCCGACGGCGGGGATGGCCGCGCCGAAGAGGTCGGGGCGTTGTGTGATGGCCGCGCCGACGAGCAGGCCGCCGTTCGAGCCGCCGAAGATAGCGAGTTTCGGCGTCGCAGTGTATTTGTTGCTGATGAGCCACTGGGCGGCGGCGATGAAGTCGTCGAAGACGTTCTGTTTCTTCAATTTCATCCCGGCCTCGTGCCACTCCTTGCCGTACTCGCCGCCGCCGCGCAAGTTAGCCACGGCATAGACGCCGCCCATCTCCATCCAGACCAGTCTGCCGACGGAGAAGCCGGGCGTCTCGGAACTGTTGAAACCGCCGTAACCGTAAAGCAACGTCGGGTTCGTGCTGTCGAGTTTCAAGCCTTTTTTGTGGGTGATGAACATCGGGACGCGCGTGCCGTCTTTGCTCGTATAGAAGATTTGTTTGGTCTCGTACCCGTTCGGGTCGAAGTCAACTTTCGGTTGGCGAAAGACGCTGCTCTGGCCGGTCGTCAGATCATAGCGATAGATGGTGGTTGGCGTCGTGTAGCCGGAGTAAGAGTAGAAGGTTTCTTTGTCCGTGCGCTTTCCGCCGAAGCCGGACGCGGTGCCGATGCCGGGCAAAGCGACTTCGCGGACCGGTGCGCCATCGGTCTGGTGAACTTTGACCAGCGAGCGCGCATCCTTGAGATAAGACAGGACGAACATGTTATTGACGACGTTGACGCCGTCAATGGTCTCCGCCGCTTCGGGGATGATTGTTTTCCAATTTTCGCGTTCGGGCCGGCGCGTATCGACGGCGATGATTTTATAACGCGGCGCGTCCTTGTCTGTCATGAACCAGAAGATGGGGCCGTCGTTGTCGATGAAATTGTAGGCGGCATCGAAGTCGTCGAGCAATTTGACGATGGGCGCATCCTTCGTTTGCAGGTCTTTGTAGTAGATACGGTTTTTGGAGTCGGTTCCTACCCAGACGTGGACGATCAGGTAGCGCCCATCTTCCGTTACGTCGCCGCTGAAGCCCCACTCTTTTTGGTCCTTGCGCTCGTAGATAAGAGCGTCTTCGGCCTGCGGCGTGCCGAGGCGATGATAGTAGAGTTTCTGATATTCGTTGACGCTCGCCATCTTCGCGCCCGCTTTGGGTTCGTCGTAGCGGCTGTAGAAGAAGCCTTTGCCGTCGGGAGTCCATGACGCGCCGGAGAACTTCACCCACTTGACGGTGTCGGGCAAATCCTGCCCGGTCTCGACGTTGCGCACGCGCCACTCCGACCAGTCGGAGCCGGAAGCCGATAAGCCATAAGCCATCAACTTTCCGTCGCGGCTAATGGCCGTGCCCGCGAGGGCGACGGTACCGTCCGCAGAAAGTTTATTGGGGTCGAGCAGCACGCGCGGCTCCTCGCCGAGGGCGGCAACGGTATAGAACACGCTTTGATTCTGGAGGCCATCGTTCTTCGCGTAGAAGTAGCGACTGCCTTCGCGGAAGGGGATGCCGTAGCGTTCGTAGTTCCAGAGTTTCGTCAGCCGCTCTTTGATTTTTTGGCGGGCGGGAATCTCCGCGAGATAAGCGTTGGTCAACTTGTTCTGCGCTTCCACCCAACTTTTCGTGTCGGCAGAGTCCAAATCTTCGAGCCAGCGATAGGGGTCGGCGACTTTCGTCCCGTGATAATCATCCACTTGTTCAACTTTCTTCGCCGTCGGATAAGCGGGCGGCTTCAACAAATTCTGCGCCCCGCCTGTCGTCGTTGCGGTGGCAGCATTCTTCTGCGCCACTGCGGCGGGCAAAGTTTGCATCAGAAATATGACCATCAATAAGAGACGCAACGCAAGCGTGCGCGAATCGTTAAGCGGGGACATATCGTTTAATTCCTTTCATCAACGAGTGTCGGCAGGCGACCGACATGATTGAGAATGTACGATTCATCAACTTCAACTTCGCCGGACGAGAGCGGTGAATCACGCGCGCATTCCTGGACGAAACGTGCTGTGATTTTGAGAAAGATCGAGATCACAGTCTTTCGGGTCAAGCCGGTCAGTTGAGCCGCATCAGTCGCCGTCAAATCGAGCGCAAAGAGGCGTCAGAGTTGACGAAATTTCCTGGCGGAAATTCGGGAACGGCGATAGAAGGGATTTGGTCGTTCCATTTCAGTAGTTTAGCACCTCCTGAAAAGCGCTTAACTACTCTAGCCCCTATCTATTTTACGACTTTATTAGCCATACACAATATTCTTGCTCCTGCCGGCACAGTTTTACTCAACCGTCACGGACTTCGCCAGATTGCGCGGCTGGTCCACGTCGCAGCCGCGCCGCACGGCGATGTGATAGGCGAGCAGTTGGAGCGGGATGATGGCGAGGATGGGCGAAAGCAGATCGCTCGACGCCGGTATCTCGATGACGTGGTCGGAGACTTCCGCCGACATCCGGTCGCCTTCCGTCAGCACCGAGAGCACGACGCCTTCACGCGCTTTGACTTCGACGATGTTCGAGTGCGTTTTCTCGTAGCGCAACTCGGAAGCGCGGTTGCCCTCTTCGCGCGTGTTGATGACGACGACGGGCAGGCGTTCGTCGATGAGCGCGTTCGGCCCGTGCTTCATCTCGCCCGCCGGGTAGCCTTCGGCATGGATGTAGGAAATCTCTTTGAGCTTCAGCGCGCCTTCGAGCGCGATGGGGAAATTGATGCCGCGACCCAGGTACAGGAAATCCGTGGAGCGGTGAAACTCACGCGCGAGTTCTTCAAGCGAGTCGGATTCGCTCAGGAGGCGTTCGATCTTGACGGGCAGTTCGGCCAACTCCTGCGCGTGGTGTTTGGCCTCGTCGCTTGAGAGCGCGCCGCGCACCTGCCCCAGATAGAGGCCGAAGAGATAAAGCGCGATCATCTGCGAGGTGAAAGCTTTGGTGGAGGCCACGCCGATCTCCGGCCCGGCGTGCGTCAGGATCGTGCCGTCGGACTCGCGCGTGATCATCGCGCCCTGCACATTGCAGATGGCGAGAATCTTCGCCCCGCGCTCTTTCGCTTCCCGCAATGCGGCGATGGTGTCGGCGGTCTCGCCCGATTGCGTGATGACGACGAGAAGCGTGCGTTCGTCGATGACCGGGTCGCGGTAGCGAAACTCCGAAGCGTAGTCAACTTCGACGGGTATGCGCGCGAACTGTTCGAGCATGTACTTGCCCGCCAGACCAGCGTGCCACGAAGTGCCGCAGGCCGCGATCATAACGCGGTCGAAACTTTTGAACTCGGCTTCGGTGATGTTCATCTGGTCGAGATA
>JBPCIP010000200.1:0-9002 GCA_051006195.1 Pyrinomonadaceae bacterium | reverse complement strand
TAACGAGTTTTGCTCAGTATTTCAGCCGCTAGACGGCTAACGACGCTAAATGTCCGGTTTGCGTTCATCCTCAAAACGGGCTTAAGCGTTGCAAATGCAAGACTTAAAAATGTGTCCCGACATCAGCTTCGGCGATCAATTTGTTAAAGGTACGGGCGAGTTCGAGGAGGTTGCCGCAGCCGCTGCCGTCGTCGTTGGCCGAGCCGTGTTCTTCCTGCAAGTGCGCGGTGAGGATGATCTGCTGGTCGCGGATGGAACTGCCGCGAATCCAGCCTTCGACGAAGCCGGTGCGACCGGGCGCGGGGCTGATCTCCGTATCAACTTTCGCTTTCAAGACGACGCGGCCACCCTTGGTGCGTTTGCCCGTGCCGAAGAAGTCCTGTGCGTCGTCGTCCGTTTCGAGAATGCGCCGGAGCGTCTCGCCTTTGCGCGGCGGCAAAGCGAAGGCGAAAGTTCCCTGTTTGCCTGCGGGCGGCTGCGCGTTGATGCGCGTCCACGCGATCTGGTCGGGAAAATCCATCGCGTCTTTGCCTTCGGACGTGGTGTAGGTGACGACGCCGACGGCGCCGCGCGCGTAGACGGCGTTCTGGACGGCGACTTGCGGATTCGTATTCGTCAGAACGATCTTTCCCTTCACGTCCACGTTCTTCAGCGCGTGCTCGGACGCCTCTGCGACATAGACGAGTTCGGCAGTTAGGTCCGCATCGTGGCTCCCGTCGGCCAAGTAGACGGCGTGCTCCCCGATGTCGGCGAGTTTGAGTTCGACGGGTTCCGTCATCCAGAGTTCCGCGCTGCGGGCGGTGTAGTTGACGCCGGGCAAAGGCTGTTCGACGAACCGCACATCTTCGAGTCCGACTTCTTTGGCGGCTTTCATCACGTACTCGGCGGCTTTGAAGTAGCCTTCCATACCGGAGTCGCGATGCCAGTGCGTGAGCCAGCGGATGTGCTCGAAGGCGCGGTCGCCGGAGATTTCGTTGGAGAGCATGCGAATCTCTCCGTCGGAGAGAAACGGCGTGGTCTGCGCGCGGCACACGGGCGCGAGCGGCGCGAGGGTCAGAATGCACAACAGGAGCGTGGAGGCGAAAATTCTGTTCATAGCTTTCCTCATCATTCTCAAGCGAAGAAATTTTATTAACTGCCGGGCGCGGTGAGCGTGCAGAAACACGCCGCCGCGCCCGGCGACAACATTAGAGGTTCGTTCCTACTCTGCCCGGTATCCAACGCAGCGTTTGTTGATCAATAATCGCACGCGGCGGAATCATCAAAGTGATACTGTTACATTGTCCAAAGTGCAGAAGTTCTCGTGTGCGTCGTGGCTATTCGCGGCCGCACCTCTTGTTGCGCCTCATCGGTTATAGCGACCTCCTGTGCGATGGTTGCAACCTCAACTACCGCTCCTTCACCATCCCCGGCACCGTCCCCGAATCCAGTCGCTCGCGGAAAAGGCGACGCCACGACGCGGAGACGAAGACCGCCATTAGCGACGAGGCCGACACCCTGCCCCATTCCAACCCCTCGCCGCCGAACGAGGAAAAGACGCACTCCGCCAATCCGCTTGCCTTTCTCCGCTACTACCTGAAACTGCGTCTCGACGTGATGCTCGGACGACACAGAACCCCGCGCCCGCTCGACCTCGACTGGCGCTGGCGTCATTGGAAACAACGCCGCAAAAGGAAGGGATGAATTAAAGGCTGTCCGTTGTCTGTGGTCAGTTGTTTTGTGCTTCGGGTGTTAGTCGCCAAAGACTACGTTGAACGACAGACAACGGACAAAGAACAACTGACAACCTTTCTAGTTCTCTTGCCAGACGGGGATGCGCCCCGGCGTGTGCGGTGCGCCGGCGGCCTCCATCGCCTTCTCTAATCCGGCAAGGTCGGCTTCGACGAGCGTGCGCAGTTGCGCGAGCGTCTGCTCGAACTCCTGCGCCGCCGCCGTGTATTGGTTGATGTGCGTCTGTGTCGGGCGGGCGATAGACATGCGCTGATCGCCGACGATCTGGAAGACGCGTTCGCTGATGGAAGGCGGCGTGTTCTGGTTGCGCGCACGCAGCGCCGTGTCGCCGCGCAGGGCGCGCAGAATGTCGTTAATGCGCCGGTCAAGGGCCGAGGCATCGTCCAACAATTTATCGCCCGCCGCCGGAGTGTCGAGGAGTGCGCGGCGGATCGAAGCGAGTCGCGGCTTGAGCGAGTTGGCGGTCTCAAGCGCCCCCGTCACGGCGCGTTGGAGACGCGCGACCTTTTGCTGGAACTCAAGCAGCGCAGTGCGATCAGCCGCGCTCAAACTCGACTGTCCTTCAGCTACGACATTGAATGCCTGCGGCGCGGCGAGCGGCGTCAACACGCCGCCTACGCGCTTCGCCAGCGAAACTTTGTACGCGCCGGGCATGACGAGCGGCCCCGCCGGGGCTTCAAAGAACGGGTCGGCTTCCGCTTCCGGCGCGGCGGGCGCGGCGAGCGTCGGCGAAGGCGAACGCAAGTCCCACGACACGCGCTGCATCCCTGCTGCAACCGGCCCCGTCAGACGGCGCACGACGCGCCCAGCCGCGTCCGTCACGGTCAGGATGATGACCGGGGCTTCTTCCTCTTCTTCGGCGCGCAAGTCCGTGCCCGTCGGGAGCGCGACGACGGCGTTGCGCTTCTCCGCCTCTTTCTCCGACTCTTGCCGCCGCACTTTGCGCGTCTTGATCGTCTCTTTCAGATAATAGGTGAAGGTCGCGCCGAAGGCCGGATTCTCCGCCGTGTAAAAAGTTTCGCCCTGAAAACTTTTGCCGCGCCCGCCGAGCGGCTGCGACTGCACGTACATCAGCGCGTCTTTGACGGGGAAGAGCGCGCTCTCCTGTTTGAGCATGTCGGCGTTGACGAGACGCAGCGGCGCGTAGTTGTCGAGGATGTAGATGCCGCGCCCGAACGTGCCGATGACGAGATCGTTTTCGCGTTTCTGAATGGCGAGATCGTGGACGGAGATGGTCGGGAAATTGCCTTTGAGTTGAATCCACTTCCCTCCGCCGTTCGGCGAGAAGAAGACGCCGAACTCCGTGCCTGCGAAGAGCAGATTCGGGTTGACGTGGTCCTCGGCGACGGCGAGCACGGGGCCGTTGGCAGGCAAGTCGCCCTTGAGCGAAACCCAGGTGCGCCCCGCGTCCGTGCTCTTCAACAGGTACGGGGCGAAGTCCGCATTCCAATGATTATCGAACGAAGCGTAGACGGTGTTGGCGTCGTGATTGGAAGTGACGATCCGTGAGACGTAGGCCACGTCGGGCACACCGGGAAACTTGTCGATCTTGCGCCAGTTCTTCCCGCCGTCCTCCGTCACCTGCATCAAGCCGTCGTCGCTGCCGACGTAGATCAAGCCCTCTTTCCTCTGCGACTCGGCGAGCGCGGAAGCGTTGCCGTAAAACGCGGTCGAGGCGTGGCGGGCGACGGCGTCCACGCCCTGAACTTTTCCGAACACCGGCAGCCGGTCGCGGTCGAGCGCGCGCGATAGTTCGCCGCTCACCACCGTCCAACTGTCGCCGCGATCATCGCTGCGATAAAGCTTGTTGGCGGCGAAGTAGAGACGCGTGTGCAGGTGCGGGCTGATGATGAAAGGCACGTCCCAGTTCAAACGCAGAGGGTCTTCGCCGCGCCCCGTGGCAGGTTGGATGCCGACGCGCTCGCCTGTGCGCTTATCGAAACGTGCGAGGCCGCCGTGCTGGTATTCGGCGTAGATGATGTTCGGGTCTTGCGGGTCAACCTGGGAGCGGAATCCGTCGCCGCCCTGCGTCACGAACCAATCGGCGTTGGTGATGCCGGACGCGCTACGCGTGCGCGACGGGCCGCCGAGGCTGAAGTTGTCCTGCGTGCCGCCGTAGACATTGTAGAAGGGCGCGGCGTTGTCGGTCGTCACGTCGTAGAACTGCGTGATCGGCAAATTCTCTTTGAAGTCCCAGGTGGCGGCGCGGTCGTGGCTTTCGTAGAGGCCGCCGTCCGAACCGATGAGATAGTGGTTGGTGTTATCGGGGTCGATCCAGAGATAGTGGTTATCGACGTGCTTCGAGCGTTCTCCGAGACGCTGCAAAGTTTTGCCGCCGTCGTTCGAGACCATCGCGAAGACGTTCATCACGTAGATGCGTTCGAGTTCTTTCGGGTCCGCGTAGATTTGCGAGTAGTACATAGCGGTCTGGTCGAATTCGTTGCGCCGCTCCCAGTTGCCGCCGCGATCCAGAGAACGAAAGATGCCGCCCTTCTTATCCGCCGCTTCGACCGTGGCATAAATCACGTTCGAGTCGACGGGCGAGATGGCGAGGCCGATGCGCCCCATGTCGGTGGCCGGCAATCCGCGCGTGAGTTTGCTCCACGTCGCGCCCGCGTCGGTCGATTTGTAGAGTGCGCTTTCCGGCCCGCCGTTGACCATCGTAAAGACGTGGCGGCGGCGCATGTAAGCGGCGGCGTAGAGCGTGTCGGGATTTTGCGGGTCGATGACGACATCAGTAACGCCCGTGTTCTCGCTCACCTTCAGAATTTGATTCCACGTCTTGCCGTTGTCAGTCGTTTTGTAGAGACCGCGCTCGCCGCCCGGCCCCCAGAGCGGCCCCTGCGCGGCGACATAGACCGTGTTCGAGTCGCGTGGGTCGATGACGATGCGCCCGATGTGCTCGGAAGTTTTCAGCCCCATGTGCTTCCAACTGCGCCCGCCGTCGTCCGAACGATAGACGCCGTTGCCGTAGGAGACGCTGCGCTGGCTGTTGTTCTCGCCCGTTCCCACCCAGACGGTGAGCGGGTTTTTCGGGTCGAGCGTGACGACGCCGATGGAGTAGGAGCCTTCGCTGTCGAAAACGGGCGTCCAGGTCGTGCCCGCGTTCGTCGTCTTCCAGACGCCGCCCGACGCAGCGGCGACGTAATAGGCGCTCTTATTCTTCGGGTCAACCGCGACGCCGACGACGCGCCCCGACGTGAAGGCCGGGCCGATGAGCCGCATCCGCAGTCCCGCGAAGGTCGGCGCAGACATCGGGTCGGCGGGCTTCTTCGTCTCCTCCGGCTTCTTCGCCTCGTCCAATTTCGGCTTCTCGATTTCGGCTTTCTTCGCCTCGTCCTGCCTGGCCTTTTCGATGGCCTCCTTCTCCGTCTGCTTCTCCTCCTGCGCCCGCAGCGCGGGCGTCGGCGCGATGATGAAGAGCAGCAGCAGGCAAGAGAGGCGCAGCAAGATTGAGACTGATTTCATGTTCGTCGTGGCTTTCACGGGCATGTAGGTGTTTCTCCTGATGGAACGGACAAAGGTTTTAGTACGCAACGAGCAACGGTTAGTTGCAGAAACGGGCGCAGGCCAGACCGGCGAGCGCGCAAGTCTCGCCCCGCTTTTTCTATAGACACAGGATGTGATCTTTCGGGAGTCAACGGACAAGATAGCAGCTGTATGCAGTCGAAAAATATCATTACCCGTGTTCGCCTGGCAAACGCGCGCAATTCCCACAAACCTGATGATGACAAAAGAGCGACGCCCGGAAACGAATTAACGGCAAAAGTAAGGGCAGGCAACTTTAACCGGGGGCAACAAATTATGTTTGCCCTCAACATCGTTCATAGTGCTAAGATAACAGCCTTTATGCGTTGCCATTCTCCCGGTCACCCCCTTTTGAATCGCGCCGCCGGCCATCAAATCTGGCCGGCGCACATGTCGGGAGCATCTCTGGAAGGGAGACCTCACTATACGTGGAGAGATTAAAACGCAAAGCCGCGATGCTGCTGCACGAGTACATCACTGATCGCCGGAGCACCCCGCGACGCGGGGCGCGCTACGAGTCGCGCTTGCCTTTCAACGTCGCCGTGCTCGAAGCCAGACAGGGCGGCGCGAGTAAACCTGGGGGCACGCCTTCGCTCGCCGGTCGCACGCGCGACCTCGGCGAGAGCGATTTGACGCTGGTCGTGCCGTCCATTCGCATCGGCGGGGAATACATCACCCTCGAAGACAACAAACTGCTGGTCGTGCTCGATCTACCCGCCGGACAAGTTCGCCTAATCGCCGCACCCGTTCGCTTTGAACAACTCGCCGGAGACGCGGCGGGCGATGGCTATCTCGTCGGCGTGCGCATCGTGGAGATGAGCGACGCCGACCGCGACTCGTATCTGAAACATCTGCGCACGCTCCCGCACGCCGACCGGCGCAACGACACCTACCACCTTCGCGAAGCCTGAGCGCCCGGAACATCCAAACTCCCGGCGCACGAGCAGCGCGCAGGCAGTAAAACCGCCCGTTGGTCTGTGACGACCAACGGGCGGTTTCATGTGTCATATTCGATAGGCGAATCAAGGGGCTTTTTGGAGAAACACATCCCAGGCCCAACGTCCGGCTTTCGCTCCCTTAGCATCATCTATTTTAGCTCGATACTTAAAGTGGTTGCCGTGTTCGTCCACTCGTTTCGACTCCTGATAGTTGAGGTGCAGCCTCACTACGTCTAACGAGGGCAAGGTGTGTAGCTCATCCGGCTCAGAGATACCGTTGTGATTGGTGTCTTGCCATAGTCGTAACGAGGAAAAGATAAAATCTCCGTTGTCTATCCGTCCATCATTGTTTCCGCCATTTTCCGGCTTGTCATATTCAGCCAGCGCGAGGAAGCCGTTAGGTTCCGCAGAGGTTGGCTGTGGCGTGAAATTACCAAACAGTTCCTGGCCGCTATCTACTGTGCCATTGCCGTTACGGTCGAGGAAGAGCCACGCATCATCAGAATTGCTGCCTGTCCAAGAGATGTTATCAGCAAGACCGTCACCGTCAATGTCGAATCCGACGCCGTTATTCCCATCCGTTAGATTAAATCCATCACCTGTTATGTCAATCAAAATTGGTGAATAGCATCCTCGACTACAGCCCTTCCATACTCCACCGCTGAGGGTACACTCTTCTTCCATACCAAAACACCAATCCGGTTCCTCGGCAGGTCCATCTCCGCCGCTTTCACCGAAGAAGGTGGCGTTTCCAGGGTCAGAAACGCAGTTGCAGCCCGTATCTACATTTGTAAATCCGGCGCCAGGGCATGGCTCGGCAGAGCATAATGTGCCAGCAATTTGTTCAGGGCGTGCTGGTGTTGGATTTGTGCCTGGATCGCAAGTTACGGTGCAACTTTGCCTCAGCTTAATCTCAACTTTGTGTACGTCACTTGACGCACAATAGTATTTAAAGGAGGCTCCCACCTGTCCCGGTTGGGCTCCGGCGATACAATGTATCGGGTCATCGATATAACTACCAGGGCCGCATATCCTAGCAACTCTTTGATGGAGTGTTCTTTTACCGGGTAGCCCATTACACGTTCCGCCCTGTTCATAGGGCCCCTTGCACCACATCTCAACCCATTTCTCACCATCGCGGTTGGTAACTTGGGTACACATGTAATCACCATAATAGGTTTGCTGTGCAAACATGGCTGCCGTACTTTCTCCAGGGCGCAACATCATAGTAGCGGCAAAGAGAAAGATTATTGTGAGTATGTACAGAATGTGATGAACTTTGAGCATTAATTTATCCGCCTTTACTATGGAAGCTAAATTCGTTTAAGTTCTTCCTCGACCTGTGCCGCACCACCTTGTTCGTAAGCACGCTTCAGTTTTTTGCGTACAGTAGTTATGCCTCCTCGAAAACCTTCGTTCCATTGGGAGGACTGGGAATCTTGGGGGGTAATAGCTTGAGACTCGGCGGCGATAGCATTCATCACAGCATCAAGACCTGTTTGTTTTTTGATTTCAAGGAGTCGAGCGTTTTCGGCCTGAACACCAGCGAGATGTCCGATTATCCACTCGGAAAATTGATATTTATCGGCACCCCAAGTTGTCCCATCAGTGAAGCGCACGAAATCCACAATTAAATTAATTCTCTGGACAGGTTCTGATGAAGACTGGCCTTCATATGCTCCCCATTCCGCATGATTAGGTTGCATGACAGAGGTAACTGAATCCCCGTAGCGAAGTTCCCCCTTTTCATCGGACGAGCCCTTCGCCGTAATAATGAGCCTGATTACGTAAGCATCAACTGGTTTTTGACTTGTATTTGTGACCAGATACGTGAAATCTGGTGTTAGCGGGTCAGATGAGTTAAGTGTTACTGCCGAGATGCTAATTGGCACATTCGCTTGTACTGCTACACTTATTTTAGGAGCTTGGGCTGAGGCTACAGACGTAGAGAATTTTCTGTCTTGAAATACAAACAACATGTAGATAAAGATTCCTAGGATGGTAAATTTTAAGAAGAGTTTGTACTTGTTAACCTCGCCCATAAATCCTCCCGTCCCGTTTCACATTACTTGTGTAACCTCGACCATCCGTTCAACATACTTATAGCTGTTTGAGAACTTCAGCTTCCTGTTCGGCATGCAACTTTCCTATCCATTCTTTAGTGACGACACCGCTACTATTGACCAAAAGCAGCGTTGGCGTGCCCTGAACCCCGATGGAATCTATTGAGACTTGTTTGACTTCATCAACAGAAACACCGAGTTTACGAAGATACTCATGCCCCGTGCCGACAGTCTGAGGCATAACAGCCACTACTCGACTATTCCCGCGTTTTTGTACAAGCTGTTGGTAGAATGAGGCACTTTCTGAACAGTAGCGGCATGTGGTAGAAAGGGCAAGCACGACTGTTTGACCGTTCTTAGCCCAGTCTACGTTTGGCAAATAAACCTGTTGCCCAACATGGGTTTGACCACCGGCTAGTCTATGGTTAGCCTCTTGTGGAGTAGAAGTCATCAACAGATGATTTTTCACCAGAATAAAGCCTAGCAAAACTGCCACAATGATAATAGCTACATTGGTGATCAATTCAACTCTCTTGGCGAAAGTATTCATATGTTTCCTCTTGATTAGAAGAGCTGAGATTATGAAGGGAAGGATTGTTCCGCATCTTAATAAGTTGGTCGTGTCTCACAATTTATGCTGGTAAGCATTGACGTGATTGACATAGAGTTTAATGACCGCCGCGTGCATCTCCGCACACTTCGAGAAACAGATCGTGCGGCGATGCAGTCGCTTCAGGTGTGT
>JBPCIP010000199.1:0-14634 GCA_051006195.1 Pyrinomonadaceae bacterium | reverse complement strand
TCTTCCACCACCGAAGCCGACTCGACCGTGCCCGCCTGCGCGAACAATTGCTGCAAATCCTCGCTCGAAGTCTGGAATGCGAGATTACCGACGTAAAGTTTCATAGACATGTAGATGTACCTCTCCTGTCAGCAGGAGAATCTGGGAGAAGCTGCGAATCAAAGTGGCTTCGATGTAACGGTTGGCAGCGAAGGCTTGCGTTCGGGTGCTCACGAAAGGAGCGGCTTCTAAAGTTGAAATCAGCCTACTCTCGAATCATCCAAAACGCCGCTATGAAAAGACTGTCTAGTGCGGGGCGCATCACCGTTGACGCAAGAGAGAAGGACATTGTCGCACAATATGATGCACTAGTTACCGCTCAAGTTGCAAGCTGTGAGCCGACGGGGCGAACGCATCAAACTTCTCTGAAAGATATGAGGAGTTAGCTTGTCTGAGGTTTTTACCCGGTTTCTCGCCGCAGTCTAACCGCCGAAAGTCGAGAGAATTGATCCTGTCGTTGAGAATGATTCGCAAACGTCCAAACAACCACAGCCTTTAGTTTGTCACTTGTGTTTTCTTCGACGGCGATTCGACAAAGTTGTCACTGAAACTCTGCCCGCGATGAGGGATAGGGCCGCGAGGCGGGCGAAGCGGGATGACAGCCCGAGGCATTGGACTGCGGAAAGCAAATCACTCGTCGAGGCGTAACTCCTCTTCCGTCTCAAAAAAATCGACCGCGCCGCTGCTCAGTTCGTAGTATGCGCCGACGACGGCGATGGTCTCTTTCTCCAGCGCCTCTTTGACGACCGCGTTTTGCTTGAGGTAATGCACTTGTTGGCGCACGCTGGCGATGACGGCCTCGCGCATGCGCGCCTTGTTGTCGCGAATCGCGGGGATGCGACGCACCGCCGGGCCGATGCGCTCAAGGAGCAGTTGAATGCCTTCCGGTTCGGCGCGAATCTGCTCCTCGTTCATGGTCATCGCCGCATGCACAGCGCCGCAGCCCTCGTGCCCCATGACGACCACAACATGCGGCTTCAAGTGTCGCTGCGCATATTCGATGCTTCCCACTGTGGTCGGCGAGACGACATTACCCGCGACGCGAATGGTGAAGATGTTCCCCGCACTCTGATCGAAAACATACTCCGTGGGCACGCGGCTGTCCGAGCAGCCGAGCACGACGGCGAACGGGGTCTGCCCGATGATCTGGGCGCGGCGTTCCAAGGGCGAATGTTCGGGGCGTTGCGTCTGTCCGCTGAAGAAGCGCGAGTTGCCGATCTTAAGGGCGCGGATGGCCTCTGCCGGCGTGCGGGCCACCGGCTCTCGCAGTTGGGCGATCTCCTCCATCGTCGCGCCGCGCTTGGCTAGCTCGGCCAGTAGTTCCTGTACGGACAGTTCATTGCTTTCCGCCTCATCGCCTGATTGGTTTGATGCCGCATCGCTCATTGATCTGCTGCTCCTTAGAACTTGATTGGCGTTTTCCCCGCCGCAATCGGCGCGGGCGTTCGAGACGCTCCGGATTCTGTCCGTAGTGGATATACCACAACGCGCGCCGAAATTCATTTCGCCAGATCAATCATGGTTGCTCCAAGCACATGTTTACTGTTTTGCTCCTGCACGAAGACGACTACGCGCAACTTGTCGCGTCGCCAGTGACGTTCAAGGAAAATGTTGTGTGTCGCGGTGAAAGGCGCACCGTTTTTGGCGTCGCCCCTCACAATGGTGCCGATGCTGCTCAGTTGACGCACCACGGCGGTATGGCGCAAATTGCGCCCGGCGTTCTCGCCCGTCGGGACGCTTGAACTAAGATCGCTCTCCGTAATCGCCAGCCATGCTTCCGCCGTATCGTTTGCGCTGAGCGGCGGAAGATTTTCCACGCCCACAATGATGGGAAGCGCGGCGCTCTTCGCCCGCTCTGCAGTCGGCGCGAAGGTGATCTGTACTTTCGCTTTCGGCGTGCGCGCCGCCTGTGCAATCGCTTCGCGCGCTTTCGTCAGGTTGCTGCCGACGAATTCCGCGCGCCCGTCAACTACCATCTGGGGCGTGTAAACACCGTCGCGGCCAAAAGCATCGGCATACCCGCCCTGCCGTTGGCTGAACTGCTCGGACGAAAACGGGTCGCGCCAGCCGAGCCGATTCCAGTAGTCAACGTGTTGACTGAGCGCGATGACGGTCGCGCCGGAAATCACCCGCTCCTGATCGAGCCGCATCAGCACCTGATCGGCGGGCGGGCAACTCGAACACCCTTCGGACGTAAACAATTCGACGATCACCGGGGGCGCATCTGCCACTGCCGGGTTGCCGGTGGGATAGTGTGCTTCTTCAGTCATATTGTCAGCGGGGGCAGGAAGTAACGCACGGGCATTGGACAGACGCCCGCCCGCAAACAGGGCGAGCAGGAACAGGCCGAGCAGAAAAAGCGTCAAGCCGATGATTAATTTCATTGACTCTCCTTCGAGAAAGAATTGATTCACCTAAATATCGTTGGGCGGCGCAAAAATTGCTGACCCGTCGCTGCCATCACGATGCGTCGGTGTATCTGGCTGTTAAGTCCGCTCAAGAGACCTGCCTGCTGAAAATTACACAAGACCGGCGCGAAGCAGAGAGCGGTGACATTCGGCAATTGTTCGGGCGCGGTCTGCCAGCGTAATACTCACAGGGCAAGTTTCTATTCCCGGCGCATGACATAATCATGCGCCCCCGCGGTGGTCACGCCCCGATGAGGGAGGCCGGTCGGCGCGTGAAGTGATATGCTGACTCGGTTCTTCGGGAATAAATAAAACTGTCTTAGATATTAGTTAATTGTCGAGGGACAGACTCAGGATAGGTTGTCGGCTGGCCGCACTATGTTCGGACCCAAGCGGAAAACAGCATGCGCCGACGAATGGACGGCGTTTGAGACAGAGGCATTGCCCCACATGAACCATCTCTTTCGTGTGGCGATGTGGCTCGTCGGCGACCGCACGACGGCGGAAGACCTAGTGCAGGAGACGTTTACGCAAGCCCTGCAATCGTTTCACCGCTACGAGCCGGGGACGAATTGCCGAGCGTGGCTCGTCACAATCATGTATCATGTGAACAGCAAACGAAGGCGCGCCGGGAGCAAACTCCGACTAGTCAACGACGGCGAAGAACAAATCGCCGCAACCGTCGCCTTCACGCCCCCGACGCCGCAAGGCTTGACCGAGGCAGAAGTGCTGCATGCGCTTCGTAATATCCCAACACAGTTTCAGGAAGTGGTCATCCTCTCGGATGTTGAGAATATGGCATACAAAGAGATCGCCGAAGCTTTGTCAGTTCCGGTCGGTACGGTGATGTCGAGGCTCTCGCGCGGGCGGAAGTTGTTGCGCGCCACCCTCGCCACTTATGCCAACGCTCACGGCATCGGGCGGCGCAACGAGAAAGCCGCGTCTCTTTCGGCAAGACAAGGAGAGGAAAAAGATGCAGTGTCGTGATTTCCGCGAAGTCGCCGATTCATATTTGTGCGATGAATTATCAGTCGAAACAAACCATGAGGTGCTCGCGCATCTCGAAATTTGCGCCGATTGTCGTTACGAACTGGCCGCGCGCCGGGAACTGCGCGCGACTTTGCGTGCGGCGGCGACGAAATCGGCGGAGTCGCAGCTCGACCCCGATTTCGCCGCACGGTTGCGCGCACGGTTGCGCGCGACGGTTCTGCCGGAAGAAGTAACTGCCTCCAACGCCGGTCAGCGCAGATGGCTGGCGCTGGCCGCCTGTCTCCTGGCCGCCTGTCTCTTCGTCGCCTTCGGAATAATCGCCGTGCGACAGCGTAGTCAAGCTCTGTCCGCGCAACGCGTCGCCTCTCAGAAAGTTAATTCCACCAACGCGAATTTACACCCCGCACAGCCACAATCGCGCCCGACCGGCGCGAGCGCGACGATCAACATCGGGATGGAAGAGTTGACGACCTTATCCGTCGGCGACCATCGCAATTGTGCGGTGAAGTTTAATTTGCCGGAAAAGCCGCTTGGGCTGGAAGAAGCGGCGCGCAAATACGACCCCGCTTACATCGATCTGGCACAGACGGTGAAAGCGCGAGTAGCGGAATCTCCCGCCTCCGTGGAATTTATTGAAGCGCACTGGTGCGTTTTTCAAGGCAGACGCTTCGCCCACCTGGAACTCAAACAACACGGTCGTCTCGTCTCACTGCTCGTCACCGATCTTGACACGGCTGAGACGACGGCGCCGCGAGCAATGCAAGCCGGGAAGAAAGGCGAGGCGCAAGTCATCGCTTGTTCGCAAATCGAAAGCTATCAGGTCTCTTGTTTCGAGACCGCGCGCCACGCCGTCTTCGTCGTCTCGGATTTGAGCGAAGCCGATAACCTGAATTTAGCGCGTGCGTTTGCTCCAGCCGTTTATCACCATTTGTTACGCGCCGAGGGCGTTGCCTGAAGCAACGCTCTACTCAACCCTGCAACCTCAAACTTCATTTTAACCCGGTGTAAATGTCCACCTGATACATGACGCCAGGCTCGAAGCCGCGTGCGTCGCCAAGCTGAAGCGATTGCTGCAACGAGTTGCTGCCTAAGCAGCAGGAATAAATGCGTCTGACTCCGGTATCACAAACGATAACGACAGGCGCAATCCGCGAGCTATTTGGGGAGACCAAGTGATGAGGAGTCGAAGAATATTTATTGCCATAATCGGCGTGCTTGCCCTGTCCACTTTTCTCGTCGCGAGCGGTCGCGTGCGCAACGCGAGCATCTGGCGCACGTCTGTCGCCTCCGTCGCTCAAGCGGGCGATACGGGCGCTCCTCGCGCCGCAGACGAAAGCGATGCGCGCGATGTGCTGATTGCGCCGCACCATGCGGCACGCGCCCCGGCGCTCTCCGCCGGCGCCTGGATCAATTCCGAGACGCTCAAACTCGACGCCTTGCGCGGGCGCGTGGTGATCGTGGATTTCTGGACATTCGGTTGCTACAACTGCCGCAACACGCTGCCCGCTCTGAAGGGTTGGGATGCGCGCTATCGCGACAAAGGCTTGACGATCATCGGCGTCCATACGCCGGAGTCAGGCTACGAAAAGAGCATCGAGAATGTACGCCGCGCGGTGCGCGAACAGAACGTGCGTTATCCGGTCGTGACGGACAACGACGCAGAGACCTGGCGCGCTTACGGCATCGAGGCGTGGCCGACCACCGTTATTCTCGACAAAAAAGGGCGCATCCGCTTTCGTCATATCGGCGAAGGCTATTATGCCGAAATGGAAAAAGTCATTCAGAAGCTACTCGCCGAAGAATTTGCCGCCGGATAGGTTTCCCGCACAAATTTTCGCCGGCTAACTTTCCCTCTCCTGCTGCTCAAACAGCCGGAGGGGGTTTTTGCTTGACGGGGCGAATGCGAAACTTGTCAACAACTCCGAACCCTTGTACAGCCAGGCTACGGGAATAAAACCCATTTACGAGAGCATATAACACTGAGAAGTCGCCAGCTTTATTAGAGCTATGGGCGGGCACAGGAAATAGTCAAAGTATCGGAGCTTACTGCAAATGGAGCATGAATCCCCGCGCCCGCACGACGCCCAGTGTCGCGTCGCCTGCCGCGTCGAGCCAATCCTGATTGTGGAGAACAATCAGCGGGAATCCTATCTTGTATCCGTCGCGCTGGAGCAGGAGGGGTTCAAGACGATTGTTGCCGGTGATGGCGAACAGGCGTTGGAGTTGGCCCGCAGGCACAACCCGCTCTTTGTCATCCTCGATGTGGTTCTGCCGCTGAAGGATGGTTGGGAAGTGTGCCGGGAGCTGAGACGCGCCTCCGATGTCCCGATTTTGATTCTCACCGCCAAAGGCGCGGCCTCCGAGCGCATCAGGGGACTCTCGCTCGGCGCGGACGACTATGTGGTGAAGCCTTGCAGCGGCGGTGAACTCGCCGCCAGAGTGACGGCCATTCTGCGGCGGATGCAACCTGATCTGTTCAAAATTGACCCGGTGTTGTCGCATGGGGAACTCACATTGGACGCTGATAAGCGCAAAGTCACTTTGCGCGGCCACGCCGTGTCGCTGACTTCCTTTGAATACAAATTGCTCCGCGCGTTGATGAGTGCCGCCGGACGAATTTTCCTCCGCGAAGAATTGTTGAATCGCTTGTATCCGAACGGCGAAGCGGTCATTGATCGCGTAATCGATGTTCACATCGGAAACCTCCGGCGCAAGATCGAAGTTAATCCGTCGAACCCCATTTACATTTTGACGGCCAGAGGACTCGGTTATCAATTTGCCGAAGAAGCAGAGAGTTCAGCGGAAAAAGTGATGCGAGTTGAAGCCAACTACCGGCGTTTCTTTGAAGACGCCATGATCGGCATGTACCAAACTACGCTCGGCGGGCGGTACGTGGCGGCTAATCCGATGTTGGCGCGAATGTTTGGCTATGAGGGTGCGCCGGAGTTGATAGAGAACACCATCGATCTGAACGACGGCTTTTACGTCGCGCATGAACGCCGCGCCGAATTTACTGATTTAATCCGTGAGCAGGAGGGAGTGCAAGGGTTCGAGTCGCAGGCGTATCGTCGGGACGGGAGCGTTATCTGGATTTCAGAACACGCGCTGGCCCTTAATGATGCCGCCGGAAACTTGGTCGGATTTCAGGGCACAACTATCGACGTGACCGAGCGCAAACTGGCGGAGAGGGTGTATTAGCGGCTCGCCTGATGAGCTGAAACCGCTTCCATGTCATCCATCAGTCGTCACATGCAACTCGCATGTGTTGGCTGCCGGCTTGCCATCTTTACCGAATCTTTACGTTCTCCTTGTCCGGTCTTTACATTCCCACGTTAAGGTTGCTGCTACCCCGGTAATTATTAACTAATGTCAGATTAACTGTGACTTGGGCATCACCTGTCGTGCATGGATAGGGTAGCTGCCCACACGGTTAGAACAGCGAGAAATAGTTCCCCTTAATTAGGATTAAGAGAGTGACGGGGCAGAAAGCATCGCGCGTAACTGCCGCTTCAGGTGAGAGAGAGTGAACGATAGCGATGAGCAATGACCTTGACCGACCCCGGTTGAGACCACGGTTTGTCAGAAAATTTATAGCGCGTTCTAACTTCACCACGTCAGAGTTAAGAGCGATTTTTGTAGCTCAGGTTTCACAGCAAGCGAACTGCCGAACTGGAGGAATTTGGGGCCAAAACGCCAATTGGTTGCTACTAAACAATTAAGGAGAACAAATGCTCGTAAAAAACAAAAAGCTAGTATTCGGCGCGCTCGCGCTGACGATTGCGCTCGCGGTGCAGTTGACGCCGCCCACCCGCACCAACGCTTCCGACCATATCGACTCACCGATCATCACGCATGATCGCAGCAGCGACCTCGCCGACAACTATGCCTTTCTCGACCCGAACGATAATTCGAAGGTCGTTTTGATTATGAGCACGCAAGGCTTCGTCGTCTCCGGCGAACACTTCGGGATGGCGATTTTCGACCACAACATCCGGTATCGGTTTGAAATCGAAAACACCGGAGACGCGAAAGCCGACACGTTCGTGGACATCCTTTATTCCAAAGGCTTGGGGCGTGTGACGAATCAAACGGCGACCATCGAATTGCCGGGCGGCAAGAAGTTCACCGCTCCGACCACTCCTTCAAATCAGGAATACAAAGCGCCCGAAATCGTCGTGACCAACGACCGTGAAAGCGGCGCGAGTTTCTACGCGGGCGTCGCCGACGATCCGTTCTTCCTGGACGACACGGGCGCGAATCGCCTGGTCGCCTCTTCCATCATGAATCCGGGCCGTCCTAACAAAGCCCTGCTCAGCGAGCGCGGCGGGCGCGACACCTACGCGGGCTTCAATACGATGATCACCGCCGTCAGCATTCCGGCCGCCATGCTGCGCGGCAGGGCAGGCAACGTCATCGGCGTCAACGCCGTCACGCAGCGTCGCAGCACGCAAAAGATAGAGGATAACGGCGAGATCAAAGGCAGCGGCGACTGGGTGACGGTTGACCGCGACGGCGGGCCGCTCGTCAACAACGGGCTGATTCCGCCCCCGCGCAAGGATGAGTACAACGCCGCTTCGACGGAAGACGACGCGAAGGGAAGATTCCAGGCCGACCTTGTGAAATCGCTGAAAGGTCTCGGCACGGACGATGCCCATATCGCGATGCTGGCGAAAGTCGCGGTCGAGAAGGGCGACATCCTGCGCCTCGATTTGACTGTCCCGAATAAAGGTTCGGGCGGCGGCGACAATAAAGATGGAGGGTTCGGGAAAATGGGCGGGCGACGTTTGAAGGACGACGTGGTTGACATGGTTTTCACCATCATCAACAATGGCTCGCCGCTCGGCGATAAAGTTGATGGTAACGAAGTTCCATTCCGCAACAGGTTCCCGTTCGTCGCCGATGCGACGCAACCTTTCCCGCCGGGGAAAAATCCTGACGACCACACGCGGCAGTAAGCTCAGTAAGAAAAATTGAAGGGATGGTGGGCGATGAAGGTAAAGCAACACAGCTTGTGGCTTTGCCTTCATCGTTCGTCATGAGAATTGATGCCCTCAAGTATGGATTCAGCAAAAGTTCGTTCTGCACTGCTCGTTGCGCTGGGGTGCGTCGTGTTGACTGCGAGCGGCTGCGCCAGCATGTGGTCGGCGCGCGAGCGAAGTTCTCAAGCGGCGGCTTTCGCCGTGCCGCCCGCCACCGCGCTCGCCGTCGATGATACGGCGCGGGAGCGTTCGCTTCGTTTTCTCGAAGATAAAGTCCGGCGCGACCCCGAAGACTTCGGCGCGCACAATAAACTCGCGAGCCACTACCTTCAATTGCTGCATGAGACGGGCAACGTGCAGTATCTCGACCTCGCCGCGCGGGCGGCTCGCACCTCGCTGGCCTCCGTGCCGGAAGTGCGAAACACGGGCGGCCTCAGCGCGCGCACGCTGGTCGAGTTTTCCTCCCACGACTTTAGCGCCGCCCGCGACCACGCGTTGCAACTCACGCAACTCGACCCGGCCAAGAGTTATCCCTACGCGATGCTCGGCGACGCTTTGTTGGAACTGGGCGACTACGAAAAGGCCACCGCCGCTTACAGGCAGATGGAACGGCGCGGCGGGGGCATCGACGAAAACACCGAGTCGCGGCAGGCGCGGCTGGCGCAACTGCACGGCGACGACACGGGCGCAGCGCGTCACTTCGCCCGCGCGCTGGCTCTCGCGCTCAATCTACCTGTCCCGCCACACGAATTTGTCGCCTGGTGTCGTTGGCAAATAGGCGAAACAGCTTTCGCCGCTGGCGATTACGAAACCGCGGAGAAGCATTATCGTGATGCTCTGATAACCTTTCCGAACTACTATCGCGCACTGGCTTCGCTGGGGCGCGTGCGCGCCGCGCGCGGCGACTTGCCGGGAGCCGTCGAACACTTCGAGCAAGTTGTGCGACGCCTGCCCGATCCGGCGTTCGTCGCCGCGCTCGGCGATCTCTATAAACTCGCCGGGCGCGACAGAGAGGCCGCCGCGCAGTATGCTGTCGTCGAACAGATCGGGCATCTCTCCGTTTTGAACGGCGCTCTCTACAATCGCTCGCTCGCTCTCTTTTATGCCGACCATGATATGAAAGCAGAAGAGGCTTATGCGAGCGCGCGACGTGAGTATGAAATGCGGCGAGATATTTACGGCGCGGATGCAGTCGCCTGGACGGCATTGAAGGCAGGCCGGATTAGCGAAGCGCAGGCGGCCATCAAAGAAGCCCTCCGGCTCGGCACGCGCGACGCCAGACTCTTTTATCACGCGGGGATGATCGCACGCGCTGCGGGCGACGCGGCGGCGGCGGGCGATTTCCTGCAACGCGCGCTCAAACTCAATCCGCAGTTTGACCCGCTGCAAGCTCAACGAGCACGGCAGGCTCTCGCTCATTGACGGGAGAGGTGAGGAGATGGACGGCAGCCATAAATTGAAGAAGGTGGGCGCAGGTGTGTTGGCCGGGTTAGTGGCCGCCGTGGTGATGACGCTCGTGTTGCTGGTGCTGCGTTCTCTCTTCGGTTTGGCGACGCCCGCTGAATTGATCGGAGACCGCATCGCCCCGCGCTTGAGCATCGAGACGTTTTTCGGTTTGCTTGATCGCTTCGGCGGCTATAATCACCTGAAACAGCTCGGCGTCAGTTCCGTCATCGGCGGGCAACTCCTGGTCGGCGCGCTCGGCGGATTGCTCTACGCTTTCAGCGTCGGGCGTGCGAGGCAACCGGAGCGAGCCGCGCCTCAGAGTCGATGGTTCATCGCCATTTTTGTCGGCTTGCTCTGGCTGCTCTCCGTGCTCCTGCTCTGGCCGATTCTGGGGACGAGTTATGTGGGCTTGCCGCTGGCGAAAGCAACCGTGGCTAATGCGTTCAGCCTGCTCATCGCTTATATTTCCTACGGCGTCTCTCTCGTCCTGCTCTATCGCCTCATGTTCAGGCGTGAGATGGCCGGAGAGCGGACGGGCGAAGCGCAGCCGTCGGGACGCCGCGCCGTGCTGGTGTCGGGCGTCGGCGCGGTCTGTGCTCTCGCCGTCGGCGGACTCTTGCAGCGTCTCTACAAAGCCGCCTCTTTCAGCTACGATGGCACGCAGTACAAGGGCAAAGATGTGCAGGCCATCACGCCGAACGACCGCTTCTACGTGGTGACGAAGAACGTCGTCGACCCGGAAGTGTCGCGCGCAAATTGGCGGCTCGACATCACCGGCCTCGTCGAGCGACCGAGAACTTATACTTACGAAGAGTTGGCGGCCTTGCCCGCCGTGACGCAGGAGACGACGCTCAGGTGCATCAGCAATCAAGTCAGCGACGGACTAATGAGCAACGCCGTCTGGAAGGGCGTGCCGATGCGAGCCTTGATCGAAGCCGCCGGACCCAAGCCGGGCGTGGTCGAAGTGCTCCTGCACGGCGTTGACAACTTCACGGACACGTTCGCTATCGAGAAAGCGTTGGACGAGACGACGCTGGTCGCTTACGAGATGAACAATGAGCCGCTGCCGCAACGTCACGGTTTTCCGGTGCGCGTCGTCGTACCGGGTTTGTTCGGCGAGAAGAACGTTAAATGGGTGACGCGGATCGAACTTGTGGACCACGATGCCAAAGGTTTTTATGAGCAACAGGGCTGGGGACCGAACTTCGTCACGCCGACCATCTCGCGCTTCGACGTGCCGGAACACAAGCAGAAGATCAAACTGGCCATGGCGGCGGCGGCGGGCATAGGGTTGAAGGGCGTCGCGCACGCGGGCAATCGCGGCGTCTCGCGCGTCGAAGTCAGCACGAATGAAGGCAAGACATGGAACGAAGCGAAGCTTGACTACGCGAAATCGCCGCTGGCGTGGGCCTTGTGGAGCTATGAGTGGCGACCGGCGCAGGCGGGCGAGTACAAATTAGTGGTGCGCGCCGCGGACGGCAAAGGCGAGCTGCAAACCGACAAGGAGCGCGGCACCGCGCCCGAAGGCGCGACCGGCTATCACAAGATCACCGCGCAGATCGAAGCCTGAGGTTTGTCGGCGAAACTGCAATTGGTATGGCGGGAAGATGAAAGTCCTACTTGGGGCGGGCAACGGGAGGAGACGGGCTAGTGAGTCAGAAAACAACGCAAATCGAATCAATCGGCCAACCCGCCGTCGCCGAGCCGGAGAGTTTGTTCGAGCGTTTCCACTGGCTCTACGCCTTCTGCCGCGAACACCTGTTTCGTGACGACACCGAGCAGATGGCCGCTAGCCTCTGGCCTGAAGCTGAACCGCCGCGCCGGACGCGCCTTTTGGAAATCGGCTGCGGGCCGGGCTTCTACTCCTGCCGCCTGGCCGCGCGTTTCGCTCAACTTGATGTTACCGGTATCGACCGCGCCTCCGAGCAACTCGCCCGCGCCCGCGCCCGCGCCGAAGAACGACAACTCGACAACTGCTATTTTGCGAAGGCTGATGTCTTATCTCTGGGTTGGCCTGCTGCTTCTTTTGAAGCGGTCGTTGCCTCAAGGCTCTTCACGATTCTGCCCGAACGCGAACGCGCGCTCGCGGAGATGTACCGGGTGCTGGGCGACGGTGGGCGATGCTTCATCGCGGAGCCGCGTTCGATGCTGCGCGCCGCCGTGCCGCTCCATGTGATGTGGCTGCTCGCGCGCTTCATCGGATTCTGCCGCGAGACTCCCGGCTCATATCGTGAGCCACGTCGCGTCGCCATTATGGACGGTGACGAGTTTCGCGCGCTCATCGCTTCGCAGCCCTGGCGCACGGTGCGACACTGGCATGATGCCTGGTATCAGTACGCGATCTGTGAAAAAGATGCCGACCGCGCACCCCACGCCTGACAATAATTTGATAGGATATGCGGCACGCGCCAACGACAGGGGAGCAGGGGAATATGTTTTGCCAACCAGGGACGATCCGCTTGTTCATCCTGACTCGATTTCTTCCGGTATCCCAGCGCGAACTCTAACAAGGCAAGCGATTCAGGCGATAAAGCCGCGAAAGCCGCCCCTGGCGATTCGCCCTGAGCGGGTTTCTTCATTTTCTCAGGCGGTCGCGTAGCTTGTTGATAACCTCAAATGCGCCGGCAGGAGAAGCTCCCCGCGCCCGTCAAGCATTAAACACAATCCGTCGCGCCGCAAACGCTCTTGTCAGAGGCCGAGGATAAGATTTGCGAACAGCCATGAAGCTACTATCTCACTTGATGAAGTCGCTTCATGGCGACATCAAGGCTGATCCGCCGTTGCAGGCGATCACCATTTTTTCAGTTGATAAGGAGACGAATCATGGCAACCACAATGGAACGCGGGATGGATAGCGAGAGCCTGGGGGCAACGCTGGAAAACATTGGCGCGAACGTCATTCGCTACGGGCTGGTGGTCATTTTGTTATGGGTCGGCGCGTTGAAATTCACGGCCTATGAGGCCGAAGGCATTCAGGGCTTAGTCGCCAACTCTCCGTTCATGTCGTGGCTCTACAGCGTGACGACAGTGCGCGGAGCCTCGGCGCTGATCGGCGCTGTTGAGATCACCCTGGGTTTGCTGATCGCGACGCGCCCCTTCGCGCCGAAAATCTCGGCCATCGGCAGCCTCGGCGCGATCTTCGTGTTTCTCCTCACGCTGACTTTCGTTTTCACGACGCCGGGCGTGTGGCAACCGGGCTACGGCTTTCCGTTCCCGTCGCCGATGCCGGGGCAATTTTTGGCGAAAGACTTGATGCTGCTCGGCGCAGCCATCTGGACGGCAGGCGAAGCGTTACGTGCGGCGCGCTTAAGAAGGTAGAGAAGGTAGCCGGAGAGCGCCGTTCGCGTAGTGCTGGAGAGTCTCGATCAGGAGAAGGATGAACGCGCGCTTTTAACGTGCGTCGCGCTGTTCGTCACGCCTTCCGGCAGGCGGCATCGTGTTTAAGAGCAAGGCGACGCGGAAGTTCTCAAGGCGTGCGGCGCGCGGGCTATCGCGTGTCGAACGCGAAGCAGGAAAGGAGTCGAGTGATGAGAAAAAGAATGAGCGCAGCGGTTCGGCTGGTGGCGACCTTCGGGATACTAATGATGCTGGCGGCGTGTAGCAGCGAATCAAGTCAACCGGGTCAGGCAAGCGACAACGCGAAGGCTGGCGCGGAGAAGGCCACCCCGCCGAGCGACAAGGGGGATCGTGTGGTCACGGGTGGGGATTTGTCGTTCATGATGGACGCGGCCACGGGCGGCATGGCGGAAGTGGAACTCGGACGCCTCGCCACGGAGCGCGCTGTGGACAAGGACGTGAAGCAGTTCGCGCAACGCATGATCACGGACCATACGGGCGCGGGAGCGGGCTTGAAGCAACTGGCCGCGCAGAAAAAAGTTACCCCGCCGGCGGAGTTGACGCCCCAGCAGAAAGAGACGATGGAGAAATTGGCGAAACTCAACGGCGCGGACTTTGATCGCGAATACGTCAAAGCGATGGTCGCAGACCACGTGAAGGATGTCACCGCCTTTGAAGCCACCGCCAAAGGCGCGACGGATCAGGATGTCAAAGCCTATGCCGCGAAGACGTTGCCAACGCTGCAAGAGCATCTGAAAATGATCCGCGACATCGACGCCAAGATGGGCGCGAAGCCTAAATCTTAAAGCGGCGGCAAAGGACGGGCGGCTCGCGTCCGCCGCTAGAAGTTCACTTGCGCCACAACAAGCAAGCCGCAGCTTTATCTCGCGCGACGAGCGCGCGAGCGGTTAGTGGTATGTCGAGCGACGGCGCGAAGACCGGGGAGCGTTCACTATGGAACAGAGAATTTCTCAAGAGGACGGCAAACGTAGTAAAAGTCCGCAGCAACTGCGCCGCGAACTGCAACACGGAGAGACGGATGACTTGCGCCGCCGCCGCGCGATCATCGGTCTCTCGTTAATCGGCATGGCGAGCATGGCGGCAGTGTCGCTGCTTCAGACGGGCATCGTGAAACACCTGCCTGACCCGCCGCTGAAGAGTTTCGATTCGGATAAAGTCAATGCGTCGGACACGGCCTACCAACTCGGCGTGCCGGACGGCACACTGAGTCTGGCGAGTCTCGCCGCCAACGTTCCGCTGGCCGCTTTCGGCGGTGCGGAGCGCGTGCGCGAGCAGCCGTTGGTTCCGCTCGTCGCTGCCGGTAAAGCGGCGGTCGAAGCCGTCGCCGCCGGATGGTACTTCTACCAGATGCCGGCGAAGGAGAAAAAATGGTGTGGCTACTGCATCGTCGGCGCGCTCTGTAACTTCGGCATTTT
>JBPCIP010000198.1:0-63452 GCA_051006195.1 Pyrinomonadaceae bacterium | reverse complement strand
ACGGGCTGGCTCGGTCTCGCCGAGATTCGCGGTTCCAGCGGCTGCACAGTCCTGAACGGGCGCGCCCGCCTGAACCAGACTTATCTCGACAACGGCAGTTATACGCGCACCAACAAGAAGCACGTCGCGTGTCAGGAGGTGGGGCACTTGTTCGGGTTGCACCACAACACGGGCGAGACGAACACCTGCATGAATGACCAGATTCTCACCGCGCCGCAACCCAACGCGCACGACCAAAGTTTGATCAACTCGATTTACTGACACAGGAGGCAAAGAACGTGACCCGAAAAACATTCTGGATTTGCACCATCATCGTGGCCTTTTGCGGCCTGTCCGTGTCTGCCGCCATTGGCTTGAGACACCCGGCTGAAGCCCCACATCCCACGGCGAATTTCTCGGCGGCAGCATGGAAAGAAAAATACCGCACGACCGACGAGTTGATTAAGCGCGTGGACGGCATCGTGCTGGCGCAGGCCGTCGCCGCTGTGCCCGGACGAGTGGCTTATTCCGCGAACGGCGAAGACGCGCTGCCGTTCGAGGTGGTCGAGTTCCGTGTCGTTGACGGCATCAAAAACTTCAAGACCGGCGATCAAGTCTTCATCGAACGCGCCGGCGGAACCGATGGCGAGGGCAACCGGCTCCACCTGAACTTCGACGGCGGCGACTTCGAGCTGGGCAACACTTACCTGCTCTTTCTGAAGCGACAGGAAGATGGCCCTTACTATTACCAAGTTAATGATCAAGGCCGCTTTCAGGTTGAAGGCGGCAGCTTGAAGGCGGTGACGCCGGACGATGAAGTGACCGCACCCCTGCACGGCAGACAGGTGCGCGATGCCGTCGCGATCGTCAAACAGAAAGTCAAGGAGAAGTAGGCGACCAGAGCAACAAGGATGGAGAAGGATGGAGGCGGGCGGTGGCATATACGATCCCACCGCCCGCCGCTTTTTTTGGTGCGTGTTCTTCAGGGCGCTGGCCGTCGCCGCGTCCGGTTCACCCGCACGATCTCACGAGAGCCAGGTAACGCTTATGATCCGGCTCGCTCATTTTCCTGATGCTCGCTCCGACGATGAAACTGTCCGCGCCTTCGGGCGTTGACGCCGCCGCTTCGATTCGCACCGTCACGACTTGCACGATGGCGATACCGCCGGGCAGCGAAAGCACGAGGCGCAAGGGAAAACCCGGAGCGCTGATCTGCTGCTGACCGAGATAGAGCGAGGGCAACAGGAGCGAGAGTCCGTTTTCGCTCACGTCGCGCGTCTGCCCCATGATCGGTTGCGGATATAATTCCGCCTCCGGGTCGAGATTCTCGTTGGGGACGGAAACGCCCACCGGAAGATTCACGGCCATAACTATCCTGTGTCGCACAAACCCGCGCCGCTCCACGAGCAGCGCACGCAGTTGTGTTTCGACGAGACTAAGCACTGTCGTCATGATCTGTCATGTCCTTAAAGATATAGGCAAAATTTCAACTTGCTTGCGAGTGGTGAGGCGGTGGTTGTCTAAACTGCAAGCGCTATTGAGGGGCGTCTGTAAATCGAAGCGGAAAGCGGTTGGGGTCGCAGTCGACCTTCAAGCGCGAAGGGCGACTAATTGAAGTTATATGAGTGATTGCTACAAAGTCAATTGATTTTTCGACGCGAATCACCACCGTTGAAGCGTCCGGTTTGACGACGACGCTATTTTGACCGCGCCGGAACGAATCGTAGCGGGCGAGTTTTGTCAGACTCGCCCGCTACGCTGTCGAGATAAAAAGTGTCGCCGTTTGAACCGGAGCGAGGCGACTTTTCAAAATTGATGATGTGAGCGTTACCGTGTTGCCTTGCCTCCGCTCTGCCCTCCTCCTCGCTTGCTGCGCTCACGGTTAGGGGACGCAACCGGAACCGTCTCTGCTTCGACATTGACGAGGAAGCGGAAGGAGCCGTTTCGTTCAACCCCCAGCAGGAAATAGACGTTGGTGCTCGCGCCCGGAGCGAGTTTGCTATCGAGCGTGATGTCTCCCTGCGCCAGCGTCGAATTGATTCCGCCGTTGTCGGCTCCCGCAGGAGTTTCCAGCGTCACGCCATGAATTGTCGTGTCGGAGAAACCGGTGTCGGGGCAAATGTCCGTACACGTCGCCACGAAGTCTAATGAGGAGCGCGCCCGGAGGTCGGCCGTGGCTGACGCCGCTGTTGTGCCCGCCGTTATATCGACGATACGGAAGCGCAGACGCGCCACCGATTCGGTCGTCCGGTTGGTAAACTTGCGGCGCAGGGAGAGAGTGCCGAAGGTTGAGTTATGGGCGGCGTCGGGCGTGCCGTCGCGATGCCGAGCGCACGCGCTGCCAGCCGCCCCGAATGTGTTGCAGCCCGGATCGATGAGAGAAGCCTTGAGGGTGGCGTTGCGCTGCGCGGGGCTGCCGAGATTTTCCGGTCCCGGCGCACCGGGCAACGACTGAACGCCGCCGTAAATGCCCGCGTCCGTGGAAACGAAATCGAAGTCGAGCGCATTGTCGCCGGAATCTTTCGGAAGCCCCGATGTCTGTTTACGGACAAAAGCATATTCGCCGTCCGTGTCGCCGATGCCCGGCAGTTTGCCGCCTTCGCTAAACAGCGACCCCGGCGTGCCCGCTTGTCCGGTGAAGCCGACGGCGTCAATGCGTGTACCCATATTCAAGTTAGCCGGATTGCCAGTATTGAACAGCCCGATGCCGGTGTTGTCCGGGATGTCTTCAGTGAAAGCGGCATTCGGGAGAGCTTTTCCGATGCCGCCGTAGTCGCCGAGGCTGTAGCCGGTGACGGGCGTGTTGTTGGCTATCAGGTAATGCCCGCGCGCGGGAATGATGGTGTTGTCGGGAATGACTGCGACGACGGTTGCGTTCGTACCAGAGGCATCGAGCGCGGCGATTGACCACCCGCCGGAGCCGTCGCCGGAAGCGACGGTAAAAGGCGCGTCGCTCAGGTTGGCGATTTCTACATATTCATCGAGCGCGCCCAGTGCGCCGCGCAATCGAAATTCACTGATGACGAGCGTGGAAGAAGCGAGGGGCGGAGCAACCGTGACGTTGAAGGAGCAGCTTGGACCAGCGCCCGTGGAGACGCTCACCGTCGTCGTGCCGGACGGAAAAAACGTGCCCGACGCCGGACTGCTGACAATGTTATCGCAAGTGCCCGTCACCGACGGATTCGGGTAATCGACAATCGCGCCGTTTTGTCCCGGAGCGGCTGCCACGTTGATGTCAGCCGGACAAATGAGCGAGCACGTTTCCCTGCTGCACGCCGGGATGAAATCGGTGATGGTGACGGTATCGATGCGCGCTTCGGCTGAACCGGGCGCGACTGCTTCCTGATCGGAAGCGACGCGCCAGCGCAACCAGATGTTTTCTCCGGCGGCAGCGGGCGGCAAGTTTACTGTCGTGGTGACGTATCCGGGCGCGGCGTTGGTTCCGGCGGACAAACCGCTCCAGGCCGAACGCCCGGCAATCGGGCTGGCGAAGCCACTGGCGATAATTCGCGTGTAACCGCCGGCGACAAATTCTCCGCCCGCATCGAGAATGTCGGTGAAAGAGCCAGCGCCGATTTTGATTTCCAACACCATCCCGTCATAGGCCGCGCCGGTTGAAGACGGCTCGTCCTCTAGATTATAAGCATTCCTGAAGGTGAACTGCGCCGCCCGTGAACTGATCGCAATCGGGGGCGTCGTCAACTCGATGCTGCTGACGAAGGGATGGTTCGGCGCAAACGCGGAATTGAGCGCGGTATCGGGTCGAACACCGGAAGTGGCCCAGTCGGAGACTCCACCTGTGTGCGTGGGAGTCCATCCCGTCGGAAGCGTGGGCGGACTGACCGTGTCGAAGTTCTGGTCGAGCACGGTCAGGGTCGACTGTGCGCCGAGCCGGAAGGTGTAAGCCACCATGCCGAGGTTCATCGCACCGTCGCTCAAGGCAATGGTGGCCGTGACATCACTGCCGCAAGCGCCAGCCGTGGTAAAGGTAAAAAATTGTGAGGCGGGCGGCCCGCCCGACGCGATGCTGCCGTAAGCGCGCGTGGCATTGCCGACCGGCGTGACGCCGCCGGAAGATAGCAGGGTGGCGACGAGGTTCGACGTGTCGCCATTGCCGATGTTGACGAGCGGGAAACTGGTCGTCACTGTCTCACCCGGATCGGGCGCATTGTTGGCGGGCGCGACACTCTCCGCAGTGATCAAAGGGTTGCCGCCGGAAACGATCTGTGGAGTGGCGGGGACGCCGCAGCAGACGAAATGACGGCGTGTGATCTCCAGTTGGACGCAGCCGATTGAGCCGACATCCAACTGCCCCGTATCGACTACGTTGAGTTTCCAGACGCCGCTGATCAAACTGCCGTTGAAAGCGGAGAGAGGCGATTCGGGACGGTAAGTTCCGGCGAACGGTGCGAGGCCGGAAGCGATAGCGGTCGTCGCCGAGTCGTCGAAGACGGTGAACGTGCCAGCACAATTGTTAATGCCGCTGCCGAAGTTGCGGCCCGCGTCGCCGCGATTTTGCACGAGTGGCACGCTGGTTCCGTCCGGCGCAATGAGGTTCAGCACGAGATCGCCGTCGTAGGTGTGATTCAAACGCACCTTAACATTAACGTCCTGCACTTCGCCCGTGTCGGTGATGTTGATGGGGATATCAACGGCGCTCACGTCAGGAATCGGCGTCGCAGTATTGCCGCCGGTATAAGTCGCGAGCACTGCTGCGCCGAGCGCCCCGGTTCTCAAAGTGTAAGTCACCGTGCCGAGATCAACCGCGCCGTCGCGCAATCCGAGCGTAGCCGTCAACAACTGGCCGCAGTTAATGTCGGCGATAAAGGTGAAAGGACGAGCGACCGGCGCGTCGCCGACACCGAGCGCACCGTAGCTTTGCTCATTGCCCGGCGTAGTGTTGACGCCGCCCGTCGGCAGCAGCGTGGCGACGAGGTTGGTGGTACTGCCCGCGCCGACGTTGCTGAGACTGAAATTGATCGTCACCGTCTCGTCAGGGTCAATCGCGTTGTTGCCCGGCGCGCAACTTTCCGCCGCGAGATTCGCCGCGCCCGCATTGATGACCGCCGCCGGAGCCTCGTCGCCGTTGTAGATGATGAGCGCGTAGTCCTGATCGAGCGGGCCGCCCGTGCCCGGCACGCCGTTGCCGGCGATGTTTGTGCCTTTCACCCGGACGGTGAAGTTGTTCACTGCGCCCGCCGGCAGAAAGACGCTCTCGACGTTGTTGCGCGCGTCCGCCGCGCCGCCCGTCGCCGCCGTCGCGCCGTTAAAGACGTTGCCTCTGTAAATTTGTCCGCCGCTTGAAACTTCCAGATCGAGATTATTGACGAAGGCGTTACCCGAAGTCGGCCCCGGCGCGTCGGTCCAGACGAGCGTGACGCGGAAAGGCTTCGTGTTGTCGGGCACGTTGCCGGTGATGATGCGTTCCTGCCCGGAAGCCGTGAAAGTGTCAGCCGCAACCTGATCTCGCAGGATGTTCGCCGTCTCGAAGATGTCGAAATAATTATTGAGACTGAGTTCGCCCATACCCTGATTGTTCGAGGGCAAGGTATCGTTCGCGCCCGCTCCGGTCATGTAGCGGGCGGAGTTCATCATCAAACCTTTGGTTAAAGCCGGACTGGGGGCGGCCAAATTTCGATTGAGGAAGTGTTGGCGAAGCAAAGCGGCAGCGCCGGCGATGGCCGGAGTGGAGTGGCTCGTGCCGGAGGAAGCAGTGTAGTACTGCTGGCCGGCGGGATAATAAAAGCTGCCGACGCCGCCGCACACACCGCCGCCGTTGAAGCAGGAATTCCGCGAGCCCGAACCGCTCCCCGCCGGGTTGGCGATTGAAGCTTGCGCGAGGCCGCCCGTGATGTGCGTCCCCGGAGCCATGATGTCAGGTTTCCTGCGCCCGTCGGCGGTGGGGCCGCGAGCGGAAAAATTGGCGATATCATTGACGTTGTTCGCGCCCGCGTCGCCGACGCCGCACCCGTCCGAGCCGCCGAAGGACTGGAAGTTTTCCGCCGCGCCGACCGTGATAACGTTCTTCGCCGTTGAGGGAAAAGCGACGGTGCCCGCGCCCGAACCGGCATTACCGGCGGCGAAGACGATCACATATTCCTGATTGCCCGCCGTGGGGAAAACGGAGTTGGGTTGCTGCGCGTCTCTCACGAGCGCGTCGTACTGCTGCGCGTCGATGTTATAGACGGAAGAATCCGCTCCCCAACTGTTGCTGCTGATCCGCATGCCGTTGTTGTAGGCTCTGGCTTCAAGGTTGAAATAATTCGGATTAGTGAAGTTGGTCGGGTCGAAGATGACGGACGAACCGAGTTTGACGAACGGCGCGACACCGAGACCGTAGCGAAAGCCCTGCGCATCGGCGTGCGGGGCAGCCGAGAAGTTGACGCCGTTGATTGTTCCAGTCGGCACGTAGCCGCCGATGATGTGCGTGTTGATGTTGCCGTGGCCGTCGCAGCCCTGAAGCGTGCTGCCGACGTTGGCCCTGCCTTCAAGGCGGCTGTACACAACGCGACTGTTGGCCGCATTGGCCGCGTCGCCCAGCGTATAGAGGGCAAAATGATTCGGGGTCGTCGTCGCGTTGTCCAGGCCGCTGTCCGAGACGTTGACGCCGAAGTTCGCCGCACTGAAAGAGAAGCCTTTGCCCGCCAGATAAGCGAGATAATCGCCGGGCGTCGGCGCATCGCCCGTCAGGTTGCCCGCGATGATCTGGTTCTGCCGCTCGTCCAACTTCTTCGGCATCGCCCACGGCTGGATCGACACCACATCGGCGCGGTTGGCGATTTCATCAACCATCTCCGCCGAAAGCGCGGCCACGACGTTGACGTAGTGGAGAACGCGCTCGCGTTTCAGCATCGGCTCAAGTTTCAGGTCGTCGATTATGGCGAGCGTCTTTGCGTTCTCCGTCTCATCGGCCACCAACTGAACGGCGAATAACTCATGACCGGCGGCTGACAAATTCGCCAAATTCGCCGCGCCTCCGTAGCGAGCGCCGTCGCTGCGCGCCGCTTTGTTTCTTTGCTCGCTTGTCAGTGAAGAGTCGAGCCGCTGGCGGCTCGTATAGGCGGAGTCCCACTGTCCGGCAGCGGCGGACAATCGTTGCACCGCCTGGAGGCTTTTCGCATCGCCGTAGACGAGATAAGCATTATGGGGGATGTAGGTCACGATCTGCGCGCCGGTGTTGGAGAGCGCGCGATACCATTCCGATTTAACGGGGCCGGCGAATTGGACGAGGTGCATCCGTTTCCCCTCGAATGCGCCGACGGGCGCGCGGCTGCCCTGCGCTTCGTCGCCCGTCGTATCAATCGCGCCCGCGTTGAGCAGGACCAGATTATCTTCGTCGCGGACGGTGACGAAAGGCTCAGAGGCCAACGACTGCATTGTGCCGGTATCAACTTCAATGATCTGATAGGTGTCGTAATCTCCGATCAGTCGTCCGCCCCGCGCGGCTATCTGGCGGGCGAGCATTGCATCGTTGACTTGCACTTTGTGACGATTGGCCGGGCTTCGATAGCCTGCTTTGGAGATCGACTGAGAAGGAGACGCGGCATCGACCCGCTGCTTGCTTTCAGTGGCGGCGCGAGGGGTGAAATCGAAAATTATCAAGAGAAGCGCAATGATGCTCAAAGGCATCATCAGCAGGCCGGTCTTTCTTGTCATCTGGCGGGGTTAACTCCTTAACGAGGATCGGGACGTGTCGGGTTTGATAGTTTCTTGCGCTGCGCAGGAACGACAGGGTTAATGCGTCGATCAGGCAGTTGCTAATGTAGGTTGTGCCGGGGAGCAAGTCAAAGTTCAAGCCGCCCTCTGAGAAGGTTCACCGGGACTCAGTCCTTCTCCGGCAGCTTTTTAGCATGGATAAGCTCTCGCAGTTGTTCGTGCGAAGAGAGCAGCGCGGCTCGCTTCTCATCGTACCAATGTTGATCGGCCATTTCATGCGTGCGCTCCGCGTCGAGAGCGCGTCTGGTCTCTTCCGGCGCGGGGCCGCCCAAGATGGTTCTGACCCTCACGAACTGTTCAGGATCGAGGGCGCACAGCACCTCTTCAGCGGAGAGTGAGAGAGGCCTGCCCAGAACTTCCTGCGCTGCTTTTTGTAGTAAATCGGGCGTCAGTTCCTGCTGCCCTCCGGCGAGCGCGCTTTTGACTCCCATCGCTACGATGTGATGCGCCGTGCGGAAGGGTAGCCCTTCCCGCCGCACGATGGTATCGGCCAATTCCGTGACAGTGATGAAATCGCGCCCGGCGCGCTCGTGCAAAACTTCGACGTTGAACGTCGCGGTCGAGAGCGCGGCGGCGAACAATGAGACTGAACGCGTCGCATCCCGGAAGGCGTTGATGATGAGCGGCTGCAAATCGTCTTCGACATCGTTGATGTCACCGAAGGGCGTGTTGTGGACGCTCAGGAAAACTCCCTGCGCCTGACCCAGAGCTTTGCTGGCAAGGGCGCGCACATGTTCGAGCGCGACGGGGTTGCGCTTCTGCGGCATGATGCTCGAAGTCTGCACGTAGCCGTCGGACAGACGGATCGCGTCGAACTCGCGCGTCGCCATCAGCAAAAACTCCTGCGCAAACTTCCCCACGCTGACCAGCAGCACCGAGAGCGACGCGAGCGATTCGGTGAAGTAATCGACGCCGCTGATGCTCGCGTAAGAGTTGACCGTGGGGGCGTCGAAGCCGAGCAGTTGCGCCGTGCGCTCGCGGTCGATGGGAAACCCGGTGGTCGTGATGGCGCACGCGCCCAGTGGCGAGCGGTTGACCGCTTCGTAGGCGCGGCGCAACCGAAGGCAATCGCGTCCGAGCACTTCGGCCATCGCCAGCATGAAATGGGCGAGGGTGGTCGGCTGCGCCGGTTGCGTGTGCGTGTAGGCGGGCATCAGCGTCTCGTGATGTGTGGCAGCGATATCGAGCATCACGCGGCGTAAATCCAAGGCCGCTTGCAGAATTGTCAGGATGTCGGCCCGCAAGCGGATGCGATAGATGGTCACATCGATGTCGTTGCGGCTCCGCGCGGTGTGCAGCCGCCCGGCCACATCCTCGCCGCAGGCTTCGGTGATCAAGCTTTGAATGTAGAAGAACAAATCTTCAAAACTGCCGTCATACTCGGCGGCGCGAAGGCGTTCGCGGTCGAGCGCGGCGAGAGCGGCGAGCAGCGCGCGAGATTCTTCCGGGGTGATGATTTCGCGTTCGGCCAGCATTACGGCGTGCGCGCCGTCCACGTCGAGCAAAGCTTCGAGAAAGAAGCGCTTCGCGTCCTCGAACACATCTCTGAGGACGTTGTCGGTGTAGGCCGGAGTGGGAAACTTTTCGCGTGCGGCGCGCAGGGCGAGCGTGTCGGCTTCACTGTCCCGGTTAAATTCTGCTTCACTGTCCCGGTTAATTATCGTGTCGATACTCATGCTGGTCTCTCTTTGTGAACAAAAGGGCGCGGCGTTCAACCCGCGCGGCGGCTCCGCGAAAGCTCGCGCAGGGCGAGCAGCACAGCCCCCTCGGCGGGCGAATGGCGGGGGCCGGTGAAGCGTGTGGACGGCACCAGAGATGTCATCAAATCGCGGAAGCGACGGGCGAAAGTTCCGCCCGCCAAAAGCGCGCCCCCCATCGGGGCAAGCGGGAAAGAATGTTGCGACAGTTCGGCCAGACACACGGCTGAAGCGGCTAGCTGCGCGAGTTCTTTCGCCGCTGCCTCGATGACACGGGCGGCAACTGCGTCGCCCACAGTGGCGGCATGGTCGGCCAGCGGCGCAAGCGAGGCGATGCGCTGCGGCGTCATCTCCTCGTGATAGATAACGCCGAGCAGTTCGTTAAAATTCGTGAGGCGAAAGGCTCGAAAGACCTCGCCGGTTAAAAGTGTCGGCGCAGTTCGTTTGTCATGCGCGGCGGCGACGGCGCGCAGCACGCCGAGGCCGATGCTGTAGCCGCTTCCTTCGTCGCTGAGGATGTAGTCCCACCCGCCCACCCTCACGCGCCGCCCGTCTTTCGCCGTTGCCCAGACGATGCTCCCCGTGCCGGAGATGACGAGCACGCCGGGTTCGTCTTCGAGCGCGCCGTAGAGCGCGATCTCGCCGTCGTTGACAACCAGCAATTGATCGGTAGGAACGACCTCGGAGAGCATCCGGCGCAGCAACGCCGCGTCGTCCGGCGTATCGACACCCGCGAGACCGGCGCACGCGGCGAGGAGGCGCGGCGGGCGAGCGGCCTCCGCCCCGGCTCGCTCCCAGACGGAGCGCACGCCCGCGACGATTGATCCGCGCGCCTCTTGCAGGTTGCCCTTCCGATGGTTGGAAGCGGGCGCTTCGGCCTGCGCGATGGTCTGCCCCTCGCGTGTCGCCAGCAGGCAAATGGTTGATGTGCCACCGCCGTCGATCCCCAGGACATAATCCATCTGACTTCTTTACCTCGCTGCTCGCTTGGAAAGCGCGCTGCTGCGATTCGTTTTCGGCAGGCTCAACAAATTGGCGAAGAGCCGGTAAGCGCCGGGCACGCCGGAGGGAAGCTGGCGGAACCACGAGTAGGAAGTGTAGACGAACTTGCCGCGCCCGATCTCGGCGTAAACTTCCCCGCCCCGTTGCGGTTCCTCGCCCGCATCATGCGATTCGAGCAGCGGCACGTATTGCGAATCGAAAGTGGTGAAATTGTAGAGGCTGCGCTCCTGCACCCACCCGTCCCAATCCTGCGCCGTGATTTTGTTCGGGAAGTTGAAAGCAGAATGCTGCGGCTGGAGAATCGTCACCGGAGCGCGCTCGTCTGTGGTGCGCGAGGCCATCTTGGCGGGAAAAGGCGCAAGGTTCGCCGCAACGTAATCGGGGCGTTGATACTGCACGATGAGCGTCCCGCCACCCTTCACAAACTCAAGCAGGCGGTTGTTATTGGCGGCGAAATCGGGGCGCACCTGCGAAGCGCGCACGCCGACGACGATGGTATCGAAGCGCGAAAGATCGCCCGAAGAAAGTTCGTTTTCGTCGAGCATCGCCACGTCGAGATTCATGCGCCTGATCGCTTCCGGCACCTGGTCGCCGCTCCCCATGATGTAGCCGACCCGCACGGGCGCAACTTTCAAGTCGAACACGCGCACGGTCGCCATGGCAGGCACGTACAGGCGATGCGTCGAGACGTGCGGGTAAGCGATGGTGCGCATCTCCTGCGTGAAGAAGCGAGAGTCGACATTGGCCGAAGCGGATATTTTGTAGGCTCCTGTTTTCATCGCACGCGGAATCGTCACTTTGAAGACCGCCGCCGTGCGCTCGCCTTTTTTGCCGAGCCGGAAAGGCGACACGCTCGGTTGCGAAATCCAACCGGCGGGCAGTTGCAGTTTCACTTCGCCGCTCGCGGCGTGTTGCGAATGGTTGGTGACGCGCACGGCGATCCGCTGCGTCGAAGGCAGACTGCCGGAGGGCGCAATGAGCAGGTCCGTATCGAGCCCAACCGAGAGCGCGGGCACGACGTTCAAAGCGCGGCGCAGTTCACCGCGCACATCGTCGGCATAGCGATACTGCACCGGCCTCTCAAGCATCACTTCCGCCCCGTCGATCTCGATTGTCGCCTCGCCGGAGACGAGCGGGCGAGAGAACGGCTCGTTCTTGGGCACGCCCTCCGGCCATTTGAAAACATTACCTTCGCGCGCCTCACTGAGCCAGTAGGGTTGTGTGAGGGGGGCGTTCTCCGGAACATGCAGTGTGAAAGCCGCCGCCTTCGCCGCCGTCTCCCGCGCCGGTCTGAACGGGCCGCGCACCGGCTTCTCCGCATCCGTCGTGGCTTCCGCTTGCCAGCCTGCGGGCACGCGCAATCGCACATCGCCCACTTTCACAGCAGAATTGGCGGGCACGAAGACGCGCACCGAGACGGGCAAAGACTCGCCGGGCGCGACGGTCTCATCTTCGGCGAGCGCATCTATCTCCACACCCGCCGCGCGCCGCAATGCCTCGCTGAAATCGCTTTCTTTGCGCGCTAACATGAAATCGGCATCAGCGAGCGCGTTCTGTTCGATCTTGCCGGCGGCGAGTTTGGCGCGAGCTTTGCGGACGGCGCGCAGACCGTCGGCCAGCGGCGCGATGATCTTTTGCGGAGCCAGCAATTCATATGTAGCGAGGGCACGTGCCGCCGCTTTCTGGGCGTCGCCTAATTCGTCGCCCATCACGTCGCCCGGCACATTCGTGAGTTTGGCGATGCCTGTGATCGAGATGTCGATGCCGTCGAACACGCCGCGTTCCGTCTCGCCCGTCTTGACGAGATTTTCGAGCAGGCGCACGCCGGAGTTTTGCGGCCCGCGCAGTTCGAGCATGCCCATCTCCTGCGACTTGTGCTGGCTGCGTCCCTCCATCGCCACCTCAAAATAACTCCGGCCCAGCAAGTCGTCGTAGTCGCCCGTGTTCAGGCGCAGCGTCGGCACGTTGTTCTGGTTCTCGGTGAAACCTTCGCTGACATAGAGCTTCTTCGCTTGCCACGGGCGCAGCCCTTCCGTCAACTGTTCGGGAAACTGCGCGGGGTCGGCGGCGGCGCGGAAGGCTTGCGGCGTGAGATGACCGGAGAGTTGGTGGTGGCCGTGGCCGTCGGCGGGCGTCCCCGTGAAGCGCGCGATGACGACGAGCGGGCGAAATATGCGGATGGCGCGCACCATGTCGCCGAGCACCAGCCCCTCGCCCCACTTCTCCGCCGCTTCGGCGCGCGTCTTCGTAAAGCCGTAGTCGAAGGCGCGCGTGAAGAACTGCTCGCCGCCGTCGAGACGGCGCGATTGCAATAGTTCTTCGGTGCGGATGACGCCGAGCGGCTCGAAGAGTTCCGCGCCGATGACGTTCTGCCCGCCCTCACCGCGATTAAGGGCAAGATAGGCGACGCGCGCCTGTTCGCCCCGCGCGAGACGCGCGATGAGCGCGGTGTCTTCGTCATCCGGGTGCGCGCCCGTGTGCATCGCGCTGGCGGTAGTTTGCAAGCGGCGCAGTAGCTGACCCAGACCGAGCGCGCCCCGGTCATTGGTGGCACGCACTTGCGCCCGCGCCGCCCACGATTGCTGCACGACAGGGAGAAAGGGGACGCCGGACAGAACCAGAGCTAAGACGATGGCCGAATGTTTACGCATGTGTCGCATCGATGACCTTCAATTTCTTAAATCCTGAATCAAGAGATTTCAAATGGCCTGCCTCTCGTCTCTCACCGTCAAACTCAACAGATAGCCGACGGCGACGACGACGAGGCAACCGATGACGTTGAACCAGAGAAACGCGATGTCCGTGTAGCGACTCGCGATCCAGACGGACGCGACGCCGGCAATCAATCCCCAGAATGCGCCGCGCGCACGCGCTCGCGGCACGCCGATGGCGAGGACGAAGACGCCGAGCAGCGAACCGTAGAAGAATGAGCCGAAGCGATTGACGACTTCGATGAGCGAGCCGAGCGATGTGGCGTAGAGCGCGACGATGCAGGCGAAGATGCCCCACAGCCCCGTCGCGATGCGCCCGATTTTTACGTAATGCTGATCGTCGGCCTGCGGCTTGTAGTGGCGTCGGTAGAAATCAATCGTGGTGGCTGTCGCCAGCGCGTTCAACTCCGCCGAGATGCTCGACATGGCGGCGGCGAAGATGGCCGCGATGATCAAACCGACCACTCCGGCGGGCATGTTCTGGACGACGAACGTGGGGAAGACATAGTTTACGTCCGTGAAAGTCTTGTTGCCGCTCGTCTCTTTCACCAGCGCGACGCCGCGCCCGCGCGCCTCGTTGAATTGCTTGTTGGCGGCGAGATAAGTTTGGCGCGCGGCGGTTTGTTGCTGCGCATCGCCGCCTTCGCCTTGTCGCACGTAGTCAATCGCCGCGCGCTGTCGCTGCTCGAAGGCTTTCCCGTATTCCGCGTTGAGGGCATTGTAGTCGGCGGCGCGCCCGCCCTGCTCCAGTTTCGCCTGCTCGACGCGATTGAAGATCATCGGCGGCGGCTGGAATTGATAGAAGACGAAGACCAGCACGCCGACGAGCAGAATCATGAACTGCATCGGGATTTTGACGAACGCGCTCATCAACAGAGACGTGCGCCCCTCGCCCACCGACTTCGCCGTGAGAAATCTTTGCACCTGACTTTGGTCGCAGCCGAAATAGGCGAGCATCAAAAACAGCCCGCCGATCAAACCCGACCAGAGCGTGTAGGTCTGTTTGAGATCGAAAGTCGTATCGACGGTGGTGAGTTTGCCGGTTGCGCCCGCCAGATGCAGGGCATCGCCGAGAGACACTTCCGCCGGAAATTTCGTGATGATGATGAAGAGACACACGAAGAGGCCGAAGAAGATGACGACCATCTGCTTCACGTCGGTCCACGTCACGGCCTGCACGCCGCCGATCATCGTGTAAAGGGTGGTCGTAAGCCCCATCGCGAAGACCGTCACCGTTTCGCTCCAGCCGAGCACGATGGAGAGGATGACGGAGGGCGCGGCGATGACGACGCCGACGCCGAGGCCCCGCGAGATGAGAAAGCAGAAACTCGTCAGCGAACGCGTCTTGGCGTCGAAGCGTCTTTCGAGATACTCGTAAGCGGTGAATACTTTGGCGCGATAAAAGAATGGGACAGCCGTGATGCAGAGGATGACCATCGCGAGGGGCAGGCCGTAGTAGAACTGGATGAAGCGCATCCCGTCCGAATAAGCCTGTCCCGTCGTGCCGACAAGGGTGATGGCGGAAAGCTGCGTCGCCATCACCGAGAGGCCGACCGCCCACCACGGCAAACTGCGGTTGGCGAGAAAGTAGCCTTCCACTTTGTCGCTGTATTTCGTCATCCGCACACCGTCCCAGATGACATAGATGAGATAAGCCGCAACGACCGACCAATCCAAAAGTCTCATAGCGAAACCATACCCTGATTCAAGCGGAGAAGACGCGCGAGAAAATCCACAGGCCGGTGATCATCAAAATCGCCACTACAATCACGGCCACGTAGACGCGATACCACCAAGCGTCATCGCGCTCCTCCTCGGCCACGCGATGACGCTCTTCGTGAAGTGATTCCGCGCCCGCCGCGCGGGTATCCTTTGCTGGATTCAAGGTGCGCCTCCCGGCATCGATTTAGAAGTTGAACTTGAAACCGAGTTGGAACTGCCGGCTGTCGAGCGAGACCGGGTTCCGTAGCCTGAAGTCCGGCAACGAGCCGGTCAGCCTGCCGTTCGCATCTACGGGCACGACGCCGTTCACTTGAAAGATGCTGTTGCGGTTGAAAAGATTGATGAACTCGCCGAAGACTTCGACGTTGAAACGCTCGTTGAAGCGGACGAAGCGAGAGTAGCGCAGATCGACGTTGTACTGGCTGGGCGCACGCCCCGTGTTGCGCCCGACGAAAAGCGGTCGATCAGAGCCGGTCGTGATGCCGTCGTTGTTCAACTCGCGGTTGGCGCTGATGTTGAAGACCTCGCCGCTGTTGGCCGTCGCGATGATCCCGATCTGGTTGTCGTTGATGAGACGCTCCACCGCCTTGTTCTCGAAGGAGAAGGTCGGGCGACCGACGAAACTGAGGACGAACGTATGCCGCTGGTCGGCGAGCGAATTGCCACGGTCGCGGCGGCGGTCGGTGGGGTCGGACAAAGCCACGGCGGTCGTCGTCGCCGTCACCGCGACGAGGTTCTGCTCCGGCGCGTCGTCGATGGCGTGCGAGTAAGTGTAATTCGCGCTGAACTGGTAGCCCTGCGAGAAACGCTTGGTGAGCGAGAGCGTGCCCGCATCGTAATTCGAGTTGCCGACGGACTCCGCCACGGAAATGTGGTTGAACTGCGGGAAGCGCCGCGTGGCGGCGCTCACCGTCGGGCTGAAGACAGGTCGCCCGTCGGCGAGCGTTCTGATGGGGTTGATGACGTTGATGTTGCGATAGACCGGAAGATGCGATCCATGCGAGTGGATGTACCCGACGGTCAGGGACAGGTCATTGGTCAATGCCTGTTCGACCTGAAGGTTTGCATGATAGGCGACGAGGTTATCATAGTCCGGCGCGACGGCGTCGATACTCTGCACGGGGAGAACCGCGCCCGCCGGGAGCGAGCCGAGCGTGTTCGGGAACCGCGGCGCGACCGCGGACGAGGGCGCGACGATGAAGGTCGGGAAACGTGGGCTGCCGTTGTTCTGGAGCGCGCGCAGGTAGAGATCGAGCAGCGGCGGCTCGTAATAAAATCCGCCGCTCGCCCGCACCACCGTCGGGCGGTCGCCGTCGCGCAAGGCGTAGACCACGCCGAGGCGCGGGGCGAAGTTGTTCTTATCAACTTTGAAATCGCGCGAGAGCGCAAGCGGCGCGTTCTCATCGGCCTGCGGCACATCGTAGAGGTCGTAGCGAATGCCGTAATTGATCTTGAGTCGCTTGGTCGCCTTCCAGTCGTCCTGCGCGAAGAATTGATAGAACACGGAATCGTACTCGCGTTCGGGGTCGCCGAGAGTTTCTCGAAACTCCGAGTAGCCGAGCGGGTTGACTCCGTTGCGCGCGGCGACGTAAGCCGCCACGGTCGGGAAAGTGTAACGGGCGAACACGCCGGAGCGGCGTTCGTCGTGGATGAAGTTTGCGCCCGCGCCAAACTTGATGGTGTGCGAGCCGCGCGTGAGCGTCACGTTGTTGATTAATTGATTGGAGGTTTCGAGCGGCAGCACGGTGTTGGCGTCCTCCGGCGTGCCGAAGTTCGCGATGCCGGAAATGACGATGGACGGCCCCGCGCCGGAGTTTGCATTCGGCAGATTCTGCGAATTGCGCCGCGCGTATTGATAGCGAAACTCGTTGAGCAGCGTCGGCGAGACGGTCGAGATCAACTGGATGCCGACCGAGTCGGAGGTATCGACGAAGTCAATGCTTCGCTCCAGCGTAGTCAGGCCGCCGCCGATGTTGTTCGGCGACGTGTTGGTGAAGCGGTTGTAGCGTCCCACCAGGCGGTTCGAGTCGTTGAGTTGCACGTCGGTGCGGGCGATGAAGAAGTTGACCTTCTGCGCCGCCGGAATGCTTCCGGGAAAGGCTGCGGCGGGAACCCCGGCGGCGATAAGCGCTTGCTGGTTCGCCTGGCTGATGGTGATGACGCGCTGCGGTTCGCCCGCCAGATCGCGCGACACGCGTTCATAGCCGGTGTAGAAATGCCAGCGGTCGCGCACGATGGGGCCGCCGATGGCAGCGGCGAAATCGTCAACCTTCGTCCCCGGTTTCGGCAAATTCGGGTTGAAGAAAAAGGGGCGCGATGAGAAGGAGGTGCGGCGGAAGCGGTAACTCGCCGAGCCGTGAAAGTCGTTCGTCCCGGTGGGCGTGACGGCGTTCATGATCAGGCCGGGCGTGTTGCCGAACTCAGCCGCGAAGCCGTTCGTGACGAGTTGCACCTCGCTGACGAAGACCTCCGAAAGGGGCATCAGCCGAATCCCGGCGCGGTCGGCTTGCGTGTTGTTGTTGCCGTCGAGTTGGTAGTTGGTGCGCCGCGCGTAGCCGTTCGCGTTAATGCGGGGCACGCCGAATTCCGAGTTGGGCCGCCCCGTTACGTTCGCCTGCAACAGAGAAAAGTTGTAGGGGTTGCGCGAGACCAGCGGGAGATTGCGCACCTCCGCCTCGGTCAACACCCGACCGAGGTCGATTTTACCCGGATCGGCGATGGGAGCGTCGCCGCTCACCGTCACGACCTCGGAGACCTGACCGGCTTCGAGTTCGAGCGCGACCGTCGCCGTCTGTCCCGTGACGAGGGTGATGCCTTCACGCACAAGTCGCTTAAAGTTCGGAGCCTCGGCAGTCAGGCGATAAGTTCCGAGCGGCAGCAGGGGCACGCGGTAGATGCCGTCCTCATCGCTCGTCACCTTGCGCTCGGCTCCGGTCTCGATGTTCGTCGCGGTGATGGAGACATTCGGAACCACTGCCCCGTTGGCGTCGGCCACCGTCCCTTCGATCTGCCCGTTCAACGCCTGCGATTGCGCGGAGGCGCGCGGCGCAGACGCGGTAAGCATCAAGGTGAGGAAGATAGCGAAGAATCCAAACCTGCGCACTCTGCTGAACAAGTTGAGGCGCGAAACACGTTCGGGGCCGACCATAACCGAATCTCCTTACTTGGTTAATTGACCAATGTAAATTCACGACGAACCGCGCCAGGCCGCGCCTGACGCAAATCGAACGGACTTTGAACCCGATGAAAACTTTCGACGCGCCCGCTCTCTCTCTAGGCGGCAGCAGGCGAAGAGTCGAGCAGCAGTTCGTGCAACGACTCGTTCGCGAGGTCGAGGGCGACGCGCACGCTGCCGAGCAGGGCTGCGTCTTCGCCGAGTTGGGTGGCGCGTATCTCCGGACAGTTGGGCGCGATCCGGGCCGCCACCTTATGGACGGAAGCGATTGATTCAGGGTGCGTCAGCGCGACGCGCCCGCCGAGGATGATCAATTCGGGGTCAATGATTGTCGCAATGTTGGCGACGGCTGCGCCAAGACGTAAAATCGCCGTCTCGTCCAATTGACCGCTGTGGCGACGCAAGGCGCGTTTGGCTCCGGTGCGGGGCGGCGCGCCCAGATAGGATTCGAGATAACCGGCGGCTCCGAAGTCGGTGTTCCATTCCTTAAAATCCACATTGAGATGGCTGATTTCGCCCGCATGCCACTTATGGCCGCGATGGATTTTATCGTCGATCACGATGCCCGCGCCGATGCCCGTTCCCATCGAGATAAAAACGAAGTTGTGGATGCCGCGCCCGCCGCCGCGCCAGTGCTCTCCGATGGCGGCCAAATTCACGTCGTTGTCCACCACGACCGGAACCCGCAACGTTTTATGGAGGATGTCGCGCGCGGGCACATTCTCCCAACCCTCAAGATTGGCGGCTTCCAGCACCACACCGCGATTCATATCGGTCATGCCGGGAGCGCCGACCACCACCGCCAGCAACGGAATGTGCCCGCACCCCGCGCTCTTCACCATCTGTCTGATCGCACCCGTGAGACACTTCAACAGCGGATGTGGCCGCGTGTCGGCGAGTTGCACCCGCTCCCGGCTGATCCTTTCCCCGTTCATGTCGTTGAGCGTGAGATGAGCTGCGGTCGTGCCGATGTTGCCGCCCAAAACTACCCCGCAACGCGCATTGAAGGAGACCAGTTGCGGCTTGCGCCCGCCGTTCGACGTGCCCTCGCCGTGCTCCTCCAGCAACCCGGCCCTGAGGAGATTTGTGACCAGCGCCGAAACGGTCGGGGTGCTGAGGCGCGTTTTCCGGGTGATGTCGGCGCGCGAAACCGCGCCCGATTTCTTTACGATCTTGAGGACATGCACCGAGTTATGCGCGCGCATGCGGCGCGCGTCCATGCTCTCACTGGAAAGACCCGGATTTTTCATTTTCATCGAGACGAACTGTTGATAGGAGTCGTCAAACTTAGTTAAGCAGCTTTATTAAGTACCTTAACTAAGTGTTAACAATAATGTCAATCTGATTTTAGCCAGTCCTCGATCTCCGGCTCCCATCCTTCGGCGATAGCCGTGGCGAGCGCGATCTCGGCGATGGTGAGCGGCCTGTGCGGGTCGGGCAGGTCGCCCGGCGATGCCTCTCGAAGCGGCGGGAGCGGAAAATAATCGAGGCCGGGGAGCGCACCCGCCGGTATCTCTTCGCGTTTGAGCGGACGGGGCACGGGCACACGCGCGGTCATCTCCAGCGCAAAAAATTCGTAATCTCTTTCCTTCCAGTGACGCAATATGTGCCACGCATTATCAAACCCTTCGACGATCATAGAGAGTCCTCCTGCTGCTGCTGCTGTCATTTCCAACGACGCGCCTTGAGAGCGCGCCCACTACGGTCGATTCACCGTCAAACCTTGACGCTGGATCGGCGCTCAAATTACTACGCTCACCGCTCACGCTTCAAGCATTTATTGCGCGCTGGGCTTTCGCCGTGTCGGGACAGTTGCTACACTAAGCGCAAAAGGGAAAGTGTCACAGACGAAAGCCGGCAGCAAAGACTTTGAGGTAGTTGAACGCACTTCAGGGGGGCTAGACTTGATGACGAATTCAGCGACGGCCTTAGTTATACACGGCCATTTCTACCAACCGCCTCGCGAGAACCCGTGGACTGATAACATCGAACACCAACCGGGCGCACGCCCTTTTTCCAACTGGAACGAACGCATCCATAGCGAGTGCTATCGCCCGAACGCCTACGCGCGCGTGATCGACAATTATGGCCGCGTCGAACGCATCGTCAACAATTATTCCCTGATCAATTTCAACTTCGGCGCGACGCTGCTCGCGTGGCTCGAACGCTTCCACCCGGACACTTACGCCCGCATCATCGACGCCGACCGCGAGAGCGTCCGGCGTCGCGGCGGGCACGGTAACGCCATCGCTCAGGGGTATCATCACGCCATCCTGCCGCTGTGCAACGAGCGCGATCTGCTGACGGAGATTCGTTGGGGGATGGCGGACTTCCGGTATCGCTTCGGGCGCGAACCGGAGTCCATGTGGTTGCCGGAGACGGCCTGCAACAATGCCACGCTCGACGCCCTGATCGACGAAAATCTGCAGTACGTCATCCTGTCGCCGTTTCAGGCCGAGCGCGTGCGACCTGTGGGAAGCGAAATCTGGCTCTCGGTGATGGACGGGCAGATCGACACGAGCGTGCCTTACCTTTATCGCCATACGGACGATCCCGCTCGCTCGCTCGCCATCTTCTTTTACGACGGCCATCTCGCCAAAGCCATCGCCTTTGACGGCGCGCTCGCTTCGAGCCATGTGCTCGTGGATCGCTTCGAGCGCGCCGCGCGGGCGGAGCCGGGCGGGATCGTCCATGTCGCCACCGACGGCGAAAGTTACGGGCACCACTTCAGGTTCGGCGACCGTTGTCTGGCTTATGCCCTCGAAGTTGAAGCCGAATCTCGCGGTTTCCGGGTGACGAACTACGGCGAGTTTCTGGCACGACACCGACCAGAGATGGAAGTGGAGATCAAGGCGGGTCCGGACGGCGAAGGCACAGCATGGAGTTGCGCGCACGGCGTCGGTCGATGGTCGCGCGATTGCAGTTGTCACGCGGGCGCGGGCGATGGCTGGCATCAGAAGTGGCGCGCACCTTTGCGCCTCGCTTTGAACCACATCCGCGACGAAGCGGCGCGCGGCTTTGCGGAGCAGGGCGGCGAACTCTTTCGCGAACCGTGGCGCACGCGCGACGCTTACATCGAATTGCTCGTCGCGCCGACGCGCGACCGCGCCGAATTTTTACAGCGACACGCGGGACGAACGTTAAATGGGGAGGAACAAAGACGCGCGCTGACATTACTGGAACTGCAACGCAGTTCGCTCTTGATGTTCACGAGTTGCGGCTGGTTTTTCAACGACATCTCCGGCATTGAGACCGTGCAGGTGATGAAGTATGCCGCCCGCGCGCTCGATTTTATGGATGGGCTGAAGCTGCCGGACGCGCGCCCTGAATTTCTCGAACTGCTCGCCGAGGCCGAAAGCAACATCAGGAAATTGGGGAATGGCGCGGATATCTTTCGCCAGCAAGTGGAGACGACGCGCGTGACGCCGCAACGCATCGCGGCCAGCCTCGCCATCTCCAGCCTCGCCGGTAAAAGCGAAGAGGTGGGAGAGATCGCCGGACACGCTTTCACGCTCTCAGATTTTCAACCGGAACAACACGGGCGACTGGCTCTGGCGACCGGAAAGCTCGTATTGGAAAACATCTCCACGGGCAAGAGTTGGGATTTCGCCATCGCCGCCATGTACTTCGGCGACGTGGATTTCTACTGTGTGCTGAAAGAGTTTCCGGGCGAAGCGGCTTTTCGCGGGGCGACGAAAGAGCTTCATGCGCAATTCCGCACGGGTTCGGTTCCCGCGTTGCTCCGGCTCATGCAGGAGGACTTTGGCCCCTACGATTTCGGGCTGGAACATCTGCTGCCCGAAGGCCGACAGCGCATCTACGAGGTCGTGTTCGGAAGAATGGTTGAACGCTTCTCCAATGAGTATGAGCATTTGTACGAAGAGAACCGGCGCAACATCGAGATGCTGCAACAAGCCGGGTTTCTGCTGCCCAAAGAACTGCGCGCCGCCGCCGAGTTTACGATCACGCGCAGACTTGAAAGCGAACTGGATAATTACGAGCGGCAAAACGATACGACTGCATTCCGAGAGGCATTGCGGATCGCGGGCGAAGTCGCACATCACGGTTATTACCTCGACCGGACAAGCGTGCGGCGAAAATTTGAGAACTTGATCTTGAAGACGGTGCGCGCCGCACTCCTCGAACCGGAGTCGGCACATTACGAAGCCGCGCTCTCGCTGCTCGAAGTGGCGAACGAACTGAACCTTCAGGTGAATGTCGATCACGCGCAGGAGATCGTTTACGAGGCGATGCGAACGGATCGAACGTTGGGCAAAAAAATTGAAGCATTAGGCTTGAAACTCGAACTGGCTCCCACTTCACTGCGCGAAACCCGCCCGACGCCGGAAATTGCCAGCGCGCCGCGCGCCGAAGCCATCTTGTCGCAATGAGGAATGCCTGACTTCATTCGTCAAGCCCGATACGTGTCCGAACGGATTTGGATTCATTCATTCAGAAACTTTTAAGGATAACCCGTGATGCCGAAGGCACAAGCGGAAGCAAACACGCCTCGAATAGCCTGGCAATCCAGCGACGGGCAATCACGGCTCTATCATAGCGATTGCTTTGAAGTGATGGCGGCTATACCCGCCGATAGCGTTGATTGCATCTGGACCGACCCGCCCTACAACTTATCAAACGACGGCATCACTTGTGTCGCGGGGAAGATGGTCAAGGTCAACAAAGGCGAGTGGGATAGAAGCAGGGGCATCGAGTTGGACCATGAATTTAATAAAGGCTGGTTAGCCGCTTGCTACCGGCTTTTAAAACCCGCCGGAACAATTTGGGTGACGGGCACGACGCACGTTTACCCGTCGGTCGCGTTTGCGATGCAACAACTCGGCTACCGCATCCTTAATGACATCATCTGGGAAAAGCCCGCGCCGCCGCCCAATCTGGGCTGCCGATGTTTCACGCATTCGACGGAACTAATCCTCTGGGCTACGAAGGCGAAGAAGGGCAAGGATAAATACACCTTCAACTATGAAGAGATGAAAGCCGAAAACGGCGGCAAGCAGATGAAGAATGTCTGGCGCATGAGTGCCCCCAGACAAGAAGAACAGAAGCACGGCAAACACCCCACGCAAAAGCCCATCGACCTCGTCGCGCGGTGTCTCAGGGCCAGCACGAACGAAGGCGATTTAGTCTTCGACCCGTTCTCCGGCTCATCCTCGACCGGCGTTGCAACTTTGGGCTTAGGCAGACGCTTCATCGGGTGCGAAATGGACGACAAGCACGTTGAACTATCCGTGCGCCGCCTTAATTAACTGTTCAGTATTGACGTAAGATCGACCGCATGCGCTCACAAAAGTGAGTTGCCGGACTTCGGGAAAACTATGGCAGAGACCGATTATACGAGTATCTCGGATCACGATTTGGAACGACTGTTTTCTTTCGTCCATCATGATCCGCATCAAATTCTCGGAGCGCACCCGACCCCACAAGGCGTCATCGTGCGCGCCTACAAGCCGGAAGCGGCGAGCGTCGAACTCATCATCGACGGCGAACCGCCGCGTGCCCTGAACCGCCTGCACCCGGCGGGACTCTTCGTACTCCTGGTGGCCGACAAAGCGCAGACTTTCCCTTACCGGCTTCGCGTCTCTTACCCGGACGGCAACGTCTTCACGCAGCGCGACTCTTACGCCTTTCTCCCGACGCTCGGCAACTTCGATGAACATCTCTTCGCCGAAGGGCGACACCTGAAGCTTTATGAAAAGTTGGGCGCGCATGTGCGGCGGCTCGGCGATGTGCAGGGTGTCTCTTTCGCCGTCTGGGCTCCGGGCGCGGAGGGCGTGAGCGTCGTCGGCGATTTCAACCATTGGGACGGGCGGCTCAACCAGATGCGGCGGCTCGGCGTCTCCGGCATCTGGGAACTATTTATTCCAGACCTCGCGGGAGGCGCGCTCTATAAGTACGAGATACATCACAGCAATCGTCTGCCGTTTCTCAAGGCCGACCCTTACGCGCTGCAAGCCGAAGTGCCGCCCGCCACTTCATCAATCGTCTTCGAGCCGCATTATCAATTCACCGATGATGAGTGGATCAAGCGGCGCACTGCGACGGATCACTTGCGCCGCCCTCATTCGATCTACGAAGTGCATCTCGGCTCGTGGCGGCGCGTGCGCGAGGAAGGCAATCGCTCGCTGACGTATCGCGAAACTGCGCCCGCGCTCGCCGATTATCTGGAAGAGATGGGATTCACGCACGTCGAGTTTCTGCCCCTCAAAGGTCATCCATACGGCGGCTCGTGGGGCTACCAAGTCGCCAACTACTATGCGGCGACGGCGCGCTTCGGCACGCCCGACGATTTTCGCTATCTGGTGGACTACCTGCACGGGCGCGGGTTGGGCGTTATCATGGACTGGGTTCCCGCGCATTTCCCGAAAGACGCTTTCGCCCTCGGTCGCTTCGACGGCAGCGCGCTTTATGAACATCTCGACCCGCGCAAGGGCGAGCATCCCGATTGGGGCACGTACATCTTTAACTTCGGGCGCAACGAAGTGCGCAACTTCCTGCTCGCCAACGCGCTATTCTGGATCAGGGAATGCCACATCGACGGGCTGCGCGTCGATGCAGTCGCCTCCATGCTTTATCTCGACTACAGCCGCGATGACGGGCGCTGGTTGCCGAACAAGTACGGCGGGCGCGAGAACCTCGAAGCGATTGAGTTTCTCAAAGAGTTGAATGAGACGGTCCACCGAGAGCATCCCGGCGTGTTGATGATCGCCGAAGAGTCAACGTCGTGGCCGGGCGTGAGTCATCCAATCGAGCAGGGCGGACTCGGCTTCGATTTCAAATGGAACATGGGCTGGATGCACGACACCCTGCAATACTTCAGTAGGGACGCCGTCTACCGCGGCTTTCATCACAACAACCTGACGTTCGGCTTCATCTATGCGTGGAGCGAAAACTTCATCCTGCCCTTCTCGCACGATGAAGTGGTCCACCTGAAGAAATCCATGCTCGGCAAGATGCAGGGCACACGCGCGCAAATGTTCGCGAATTTACGAGCCCTCTACGGCTACATGTGGGCGCATCCGGGGAAAAAGCTCCTGTTTATGGGCGCTGACATTGCACAGTGGCGCGAGTGGAACGACGCTCAGAGTCTGGATTGGCACTTGCTCGATGAACCGCCGCACAAAGGCGTACAGACGCTGTTGCGCGACTTGAACCGCCTCTACCAAGAACAACCCGCGCTCTGGGAGGCAGACGTAGAACCGGCGGGATTTGAATGGATCGACGCCAACGCCGCCGCCGAGCACATCATCGCATTTCTGCGCCGCGCCCCGCGTCGCGCCGCGCGGCAAATTGTGTGCGTCAGCAATTTCTCCAACACGATGAAGAAAGACTATCGCCTCGCTGTGCCTTCCCCTGGTAGCTACCGTGTGATTCTGAACACCGACGCCATTGTCTACAACGGGAGCGGGGCGGTCGAACTCGACGTGATTCGTGCGACCGCTGAACCGCGGTACGCCCGCCCTTATTCCGCTCTGATCGATCTGCCGCCGCTCTCGACCATCTGGCTGGAAGTTCCGCCCGCCCCGGCAAGCGCGGAAGAGATGGTTACGAAAATTTAACGCCCGCCAACGATTTTTCCGGTCAAAGCTATCGATTCATACGGAGGAGCAAAAGTAACTTTCATGGCTGATGTGAAAACGATTGGTGTTTTAACAGGTGGGGGAGACGCGCCCGGTCTGAATCCGGCGATCAAAGGTCTCGTCTATCGTGCTTCGGAGCACGGCATCAAGGTCGTCGGTCTCTACGACGGCTGGCGCAGTTTGCTCGACCCGGTCGGCGAGGTGTTGCCGCTCGGTCGCAACGCGGTGCGGCGTTGGGACCGGGACGGTGGCACGCATCTCGGTTCGTCGCGCACGAACCCCTTCAAGACCCCGGCGGAGACGGGCACGCCGGTGGATCGCTCGGCGGAAGTGGAAGCGAACATCGCGCGGCTCGGCCTCGACGCAGTCGTCGCCTGCGGCGGCGAGGACACGTTGGGCGTGGCCGCACGGCTCCATGAACGGGGCGTGCGCGTCGTCGGTATCCCGAAGACGATTGATAAAGATTTGGCCGGGACTGATTACACGCTCGGCTTCGACACTGCGCTACGCAACGTCACGGAAGTGATTGAACGCTCGCGCACGCCCGCCGGGTCGCACGGCTGGGTGCAGGTGATCGAAGTGATGGGACGCCACGCCGGGCATCTCGCGCTGTGGTCGGGGGTGGCGGGCGGCGCGGATTTGATCTTGATCCCGGAACACCCGTTTCGCTACGAAAAGATTTATCGACACCTGCACGAACGACTCGGCGATACGACGGCGAGCAGCCGCGCCCGCACGCAACCACGCTACTCTGTCATCGTCGTCGCCGAAGGCGCAGTGGCCGAAGACGGCGAACTCGTCACGGTTGATGACCGCCACGATGCTTTCGGTCACGCGCGGCTCGGCGGCATCGGCGAAGTGCTCGCGCGCCACATCATGACCGAGACGCCCTACGATGCGCGCTCCGCCGCGCTCGGCCATCCTCAGCGCGGCGGTCCGCCCTCGCCTATTGACCGCATGATGGGCATGATGTTCGGCGCACGCGCCGCCGATGCGCTCGCCGCCGGCGATCTCGGCCAGATGGTTTCGGCGCACGGTATCGCCCCGGCGTGCGAACTCGCGCTCGTGGATATCTCCTCCGTACTCGGCCATCTCAACACGGTCAATGTCGCACGCCACTACGACACCGAACGTTATCATCTCAAAAACATCGGCATGTGAGAGAAGCGACGAAAATTACAGTCATCGGGACGAAGGCGAAAAGTAAGAGCGAAAGTTTCAGCACCGGCTTGACAACTTGAATGGCCGTTTGGCTCGCCCCTGATAAAGGAAAACGTGTGCGTGTGAAACTACAAAACTTGAGAGCGTTGCTGATCGGATTGTTCATCGTGCTCGCCGTCTCGATCATGTTGTCCGCGAGTTTGCCGACTTCATCGGCGGACATTTCAATCGTGAATCATGTGGCTTCGCAAGGTCGCCCGCTCGCACCCGCCGGCACGCTCGTCCGGGATGCGACGACGCGCCAGCCCGCCGTCGGGGCGTTGACGGTGGATTTCGTGCGCAGCCCAGACCGCACGGGGCCGCAGGGCGCGGGGCGTTACCTCGTCGCCATCAACAGCGGCTACGGCATCCAGTTCAACGCGGCGACGAACAAGGCGCAGCAATCGCTCGCCGTCATCGACCTCAACGCGCGTCCCGCGCCCGCCGTCGTGCAGAACATTTATTTCCCGTCGCCGCAGAGCGCGCACGTCGGCCTCGTCGTCGCGTCGCGCCCGGAGCCGGACGGCGCGCACATGCTGTACGTGTCGGGCGGCGTGGAGAATAAAATTTGGAAGTTCAAGTTTTATCCGGCGTCGCTCGCGCCAGTCTCGCCCGCTTCGCCCGGCCCGAACACGAAGGTGGAAGCCCCGTTTATCGATCTGTCCGCGCTCAGTTCTGAGCCGCCGAGCGAGCGATATAACAGCAACCAAACGCCCGTCTACCCGACCGGACTCGCCATCAGTCCCGACGGCGAGACGCTCTTCGCGGCAAACAATCTGGACGACAGCTTCGCCATCATCAGCAATCCCGCCGCCAACCAGCCTACTCTCCTGCGCGTCGAACTGCGTCGCGCGAATCGAGCGCACAATCTTTATCCTTACGGCATCGCCGCCTTGTCCGCTCCCGGTCTTAACAAAGCCTCGAAAATTTACGTCTCCTGTTGGAATGATGAATCAATCGCCGTCTTCAGTCCCGCCGGCGACGGCCCGGCCATCACTTACATTCCGGTCGCGCGGCATCCGACGGCGATGGTTTTCAACGAGACGCGCACTCGTCTCTACGTCGTCAACTCGAACGCCGACAACGTCTCCGTGATCGACACTTTGACGGATCGCGAGATCGAACGCATCGACGTGCGCCTCGCCGAGAACGCGCTCACGGGCCAGAGTCCTGAAAGCCTCGCTCTGAGCGCGGACGGCGCGACCCTTTACGTCGCCAACGCTCATAGCAATTCGATTGCCGTCGTCGCCCTATCGATTCAAGCGCGCGGCGAAAGAGCGCAAAGAGGTCAACGTGTGGCGGAGGCGGAGAAGAAACATGAAGCGGTAGCGGGAAGAAAGAAGAAAAACATCGCCACAGGGCAAATGTTTGCGGAGGGCGATGAGAGCGAAGAAAACGAGAGCGAAGCAGAGGAGGAGCGAGAAGAACGTGAGCGGCGCGATTCGTCGCGCAGCCGCGTGCGCGGCTTTATTCCGACGGGGCGTTACCCTTCAGCCGTCGCCGTCGCGGGCGGCATAATCTTCTACGGCAACGGCAAGGGCACTGGCTTTGAAAACTCCTCGCTCGTCGCAAACAATTCGGGGCGCGAGCCGAACATAGCGAATGATCGTTTTCCGGTCGGCACGGGGGGCGCGGGCGGAGCGGGCGGCCAATACAGCGTCTCACTCGTCTCCGGCAATATCGGCGCGGTCGCTGAACCCGATGCGGCGACACTGTCGCGCTACACGACAGACGTGATGCGCAACAACGGGTTGCTCGATGCTCCGCGCGCGAAACTCTTTCGCGGCGCGTCTCCCATCAAACACATCATCTACGTCATCAAAGAAAATCGCACTTACGATCAACTCTTCGGCGACCTCGAACGCGCGGGCAACAATGAGCGCGCCGACGGCGACCCGACCCTCGCCATCTTCGGCGCGGGCGAAGCGGCGCGGCGTCCGGGCGGGGCAGCGCAAAACATCACCCCCAATCAACGCGCCCTCGCGCTTCGCTTCGGCCTGCTCGACCGTTTTTTCGTCAACGCCGAAGCCAGCCCCGACGGGCATAACTGGTCAACCGCCGCCTTCTCCAGCGACTACACGGACAAAGCCTATCGCTGGGGCTACAGCAGTCGCGGGCGTTCTTACGATTACGAAGGCTTCAATCGTCTGCCCGATTATCGCCCCTCGCGCATCGCGCCGCCGCTCTTCCCGCGCGAAGTGACGGCGGCTGAGTTGGAAAATTTCATACGCGGCTACGTGCCCTATCTCAACAATTCGCGCGACGTGGCCGAACCCGCCTCGCTCTACCTCTGGGACGCCGCCGCCCGCGCCGGTCTTCGCTATCGCAACTACGGCGAGTTCATCTCCACTTTCTCCGAGTCGTTCGTCGCAGCGGTTAACGTCAACAAGCGACGCTCCTATCCAGACCTGAGTCCGACCGTCTCGGCCTTTCCCACGAAGAAAAGTCTGGAAGGAAATCACAGCACGACATTTCGCAACTTCGACCAACTGACGCCCGACTCCTTGACGCCCGATTCCTACCGTGCGGCTAAGGAATCGGAAAAATCCGGTGTGCGACTCGACCCCATCATCACCTCGGCGCATCAGGACGCGCGCTTTCGCGGCAATTCGCGCCTCGGCGAATGGTTGAAAGAGTTTCGGGAGTTTGTCGCTGAGCGCAAAGCCGGGCAGCCGGATCGTCTGCCGCATCTCTCCATCGTGCGCCTGCCCAATGACCACACCGAAGGTTTGATCGCTAACTTCCCGACGCCCCAATTTTACGTGGCGGAAAACGACTACGCCGTCGGGCGGCTGGTCGAAGCCGTCTCGGAGAGTCCCTACTGGAGCGACACGGCCATCTTCATCGTGGAAGACGACGCGCAGGACGGCCCCGACCATGTGGACGCGCACCGTTCGCCCGCCTTCGTCATCAGCGCGTATAACCGTCCGGGCGCGCTCGTCCACACGTTTCACAACACAGTGAGTTTGATCCGCACGATGGAGATGCTGCTCTCAATCAGCCCGATGAACCAACTCGATGCCAATGCCACGCCCATCGACATCTTTCGCGAACAGGCCGACCTCAGACCTTTCAAAGCATTGCTGCCGGAGGTAGCCCTCGACAATCTCATCACGCCGCCAGCGCGCGATGCCGCGACGCGCTACTGGATGAATCGCACCAGCGAACAAAATCTGGCTTTCGCGGACATGGCCGACCCGCGCGTGTTGAATCAAATCGTCTGGTTTTCCGTGCGCGGCCAAGAGACGCCGATGCCGGAGATCGCACGGCTTCCGGCCTTCGACGTGATGCTGCCGGAAATCGTGGACGATGATGAGAAGGAAGCATCTCGACCGCACCAGACGGCGACCCGCGTGCGCGTGAAAGAATAGGTTAGCGCGTTCATGTTCATTAGTTTCAGGCTCAACGTAACTTTGAGCTTCAACAACTGCCGGGCGACTTCATCGCCGGCGATTAATTGGGCATCGCTTTTGTTCGAGCATCCGCCTGAATGGAAAAAATCATCTGAATTGCTACAATGCCTTTCTCGCAGCGATTATCTCGAATTTTAGCGGAGGATTAATGAAGAAGTTTTTAACTATCATTGTGCTCGTCGCGTTGGCCTGCATGGCTCTCGCCGCCCGGACGCAAACTCGCCAACCGGCCACCAAAAGCCGCGCGCAAAATCCGGTTAGGTCTCCTGCAACGCGAGCGACTCCAACTCAGGCGAAGCCCGTCGCGCCGGCGACAGCGTCCCCGTCTCCTGTCGTCGTCAATGGCGGCCTGAATGGCGGACTGTGCGGCTGCGAATCGGGACCGTTGCCGGAAGTCATCGCGACGGTCAACGGCGTGAACCTCAGCCAATTGGGGATTGACGAGCGCGTTAAAGAGAAAATCACCGAACTGCAAAAGAACGTGATCGATGCGCGGCAGAGCGAACTCAATTTACAGATCAACACCAAGCTGCTCGCAGCCGAAGCGAAGAAGCGCGGGCGGACGACCGCCAAACTGCTCGAAGAAGAGATCATGTCGAAAGTCGTCGAGCCGACCGAGGCGGAAGCGCAGGCTTTCTACGACGCAAACAAGGAGAAAATCAACGGCGAGTTTCAGGCGGTCAAAGCGAACGTCATCGGCTATCTGCGCGGCCAGCGGCAAGACGAGCAGTCGAAGCTGCTGGCGGATAAATTGCGCGCCTCCGCGCAGGTCAAAATTCTCGTCCCCGTCCCGACCCCGCCCGCCAATGCCGCCGAACGTGCGCGCGTCTTCGCCGTCGTCAACGGCGAACAGATAACTTCCGCCGACATCGAAGACGCGCTCCGGCCTCTCATCTTCCGGGTGCAGCAGGAGACTTATCATTTGCGCCGCAACGACGTTGATCTACGCATCAACGACGCGCTCTTAGAGCAGGAGGCGCAAAAGAGGAAGACCACGACGAACGCTCTGCTCGATGCGGAGATCAACACCAAAGTGAAACCCGTCACGGAGGCGGAGGCGCGCACCTTTTACGATCAGAACAAGGGGAGCATCACGGAAGACTTTGCCGTGATCAAAGATCAACTCGTTCAATACTTACAGGACACGCAAAAACAGAATCTCCAATCCGTCTTCGCCGCGCAGTTGCGCCAGACGGCTGCGCTGCAAGTCTTCCTCCTTGCCCCGGAGGCTCCTGTCCTGAAGATCGCGACGGATGACCAGCCCGCGAAAGGCAACCCGGCTGCGCCCGTGACGATTGTCGAATTCACGGATTATCAATGTTCGAGTTGCGCCAATGCGCAAACGACGCTGGACAGACTGACGGCGGAATACGGCGACCGCGTGCGTCTGGTCGTCCGCGATTTCCCGCTCGAACAGCACGAGCATGCCCGCAAGGCGGCGGAGGCGGCGGAGGCGGCGCGGGCGCAGGGAAAGTACTGGGAGTATGCCGCCCTTTTGTTTGCGAACCAGACGGCTCTGAGCGTCGATAAGTTGAAGGAGTATGCGACGCGCGCCGGGCTGGACCGGCAGAAGTTCGACGCGTTGCTCGATTCGGGGCAGTTCGCCGAAAAAGTTCAGCAGGATTTACTCGACGGCTTGCGTCTCGGAGTCAACAGCACGCCCAGTTTCTTCATCAACGGGCGTATCTCCAGCGACCGCACTTACGAAGGTCTCAAAGCCGCCATCGATAAGGCTCTCGGCGAGAAGGGCAGGAAGTAATACTGACTTGCGAATCAGAATGAGCGTGAGGAAGGGGTGCGAGAACAGAAGCATTCCTTTTATCTTGCTCTCTACCGTGCTCACTGTGTTCTTGGATGTTTCGGTTTGAGACTGGACTCGCGCTGCGCGGTGAAGGCTTCTTATCGTCGCCTGTTCGCTTCTCCCTATTCCGGCAAGACCTTGACGAAATTCAACATCTCTCGATGCAATTGTCGCCGCTCCAGAAACAGGCGCAACACCCGCCGGCGATTGTTGACGAGCACGAGCACGCCCTGGAACCAGCCGCGCATGTCATACAACGTCTCCAGCGAACGCATCGCCACGTAACCGCACAGAATGCTCAGGGGAACGGCGAGCAACGCGCTGCGCCACCCCCACCAGCGATAACAGAGCGCCGCGATGATGAGCCATGTGATCGGCATCGCCCCGATGGCGGCGAGAATCTTGACCGTCGGCGCGATCTCGTCAACACCGTGCCGCCGGTAGACTCGCGAGAGCAGCTCGCAGAGGAGAAACGCGGGCAGATGAGTGAGCACACCCGGAATCGACAGCGGCAACAGCAAGAGAAGCAGCGTTCCGCGCAGGAGAAAATGGCGCAGGACGTTCCAGCGCGTGTGCGTCAGGAGCGATAGGTTTTCCGCCGTGATGCCGAGCGCCCCCAGTTCCTCTTCGTGCTGCAAAATTTTTCGTCTCAACGTGTCGAGCCGGTGATCGGGGGAATCGGGCAATAAGTTTTCGGCGATGCGGCGACGCAGATCGAATTCCGTGGAGAGCGATGCCCGCAGATTGATGCTTTCGTAAAGCGACGAGAAAAGCTGTTGCGCTTTCGCCACTATCTCCAATTCTTCATCATCCTCGACATTCAAAGTGACTTTCAGTAAGGCCTCTTCGATCTCTGCCGAAAGTTGTTTGACCAACTCGCGCGGCGGCTCAGCCTGTGCGTCCAACTGAACGGGGCGCACCACAATCGCCTCGCCAAAACAAATCAACGCCTCGCTGCGAAAAGAGGTTTTGGAAGTGTAATAGAGGCCGACGGGCACGATCTTCAAAGTCCTGAGCGGCGCAGATTCCTGCGCACCCTCTTTGACGGAGAGCGCGCCGAGCGCGATGCGCGCCGCTCCGGTCTTCACCGGCAGCAGTCGCGTGGCATTGTGCGAGACGCCTTCGGGGAAGAGCGCGATGCAGCGGTTCCGGCTGAGCAGCGCGTGGCACCGCGCGAAAGTGTCGATGTTTTTCGACACATCCGCCTCCGTGTCCACGCGCCGATGGAGCGGCAGGGATTCCGCCGCTTCCACCAGAAACTTGATGACGGGCAGGCGAAAGAGCGTGGACTTGGCGAGAAAAGAGATGCGACGCGGCAGGGCACAAAAGATGAGCGCGGGGTCGATCAATCCGTTCGGATGATTCGACACGAAGATGAGCGGCTCGTCCGACGGCACCTGCCCGGACCCCCCGATCTCGATCCGGCGGAAGAACAGACGCAAAGCGATGCTCAGGATGAGATGGACGATGCGTCTGGTGGGTCGCCCTTTTTGGCGCAACGCCATATCGCGGAAGCGGAGAACGTAAGCATCGCGCATGTAGGAAGTATAGCCCGCTTGACTGAGCGGAAGAAATTTAAGGCCGGTAACTCCACAAGCAAAGCCGCAGGGCCGGTTCCGCATTGATTGTTGCCGTTCTCTCTGTAAGTTAGCGCATAGACTTTCCAGTTGATTGAGAGATAAGATGCTGCTTCCCCCAATTCGTCCCCTGTAACCGTGCTGATTAGTCTTTAACAACGAACCAGGTTTTTCAAGGAGGAGAAACTGCAATATGTTCATGCACAATAAGCGACTGATGTACACCTTGCGTATTTCGGAGCCGAATCCCGCTCTCGCCAGTTTGATGCTGGAGCAATTCGGCGGGCCGCAGGGTGAATTGGCGGCAGCCATGACTTATTTCACTCAGGCGTTGGCCGAGGAAGATGCCGGACGCAAAGATATGTTACTGGACATCGCGACCGAGGAACTGAGCCATCTGGAAGTGATCGGCACTGCCGTCTGCATGCTGTGTAAAGGCGTCAAAGGCAAGATGGCTGAAGGTCTGGAAGAGGCGGCGCTTTTGAGCGAGATCACACAGGGCGGGGAAAGTCATAGCTTGTCGCTGCTCTATGGCGGCGGCCCGGCTTTGACTAACTCCGCGGGCGCACCGTGGACGGCTGCTTATATCGCCACCATCGGCGAGCCGCTCGCTGATCTACGCTCCAACATTGCCGCCGAAGCACGCGCCAAAATTGTTTACGAACGTTTGATTAATCTAACCGATGATGTGGGGTTAAAAGATGCGTTGGGATTCCTGATGACCAGAGAGATCGCACATCAAAAGTCGTTCGAGAAAGCCCTTTACGCGATTGAGGGCAACTTTCCATCGGGCAAATTGCCGGGGAAACCGGAGTTCACCGACAAGTACTACAACATGTCGCAGGGCGACGGAGATGCTCGCGGCCCCTGGAACGAAGGAGAGCAATGGGAGTATGTGGATAAGCGAGAAGCGCAGGGAGCGGTTGATGGCGGTGACGGCACGGCCACCGTCAAGATCACTAAGCAGGAAGAGACACTGTTGAAGACGGCGGCGGCCCGGACGAGCAGCAGCGTTGATGTCGATCCGACCACCGGCGCTGATTTAGGAGCGCGAGCCGGCGCGGCGGGCAGTACGAAAACGACTTAAGCGGGGGGTACTATCCTGAACTGCTAAACCCGGTTGGCCGGATGTTGTCAATGGCGCGCGGAAATGAATTCACATTTCCGCGCGCCATTGATCTTTCCGAGCCTGATTCCCCGGATTTTAATTCAGGGTTGTTGAACTGGCGAAAGGTATAATGCGGTGACAACAATCGCGCCCGAATGAGAGGAGTTTGAATATGCGTTTGCAGGAAAAAGTCGCGCTCGTCACGGGAGCAGCTTCGGGGATCGGTAAAGCCATTGCGGCTCGCTTCGCGGCAGAAGGCGCGCACGTCGTAGTTAATTATCGCCCCGGCGGGCCACTTGAGACGGAAGCCGCAGAAGCGCAAGCCGCGTCGTACAGGACACCTGCTCTCGCCGTCGCTGCGGACGTGAGTCGGCGGGCAGACGTGGAGCGCATGATGGCTGAGGTCGTCGGCAAATTCGGGCGCATTGATATAGCTGTCAACAACGCCGGGATCGAGATCAGGAAGCCTTTTCTCGAAGCCACCGATGACGAATGGGAGCGGGTGATCCGGGTCAATTTATTCGGCTCTTATCTGGTCAGCCAACTGGCGGCGCAGCACATGGTCAAACAGGGGCAGGGCGGCAAATTGATCTTCATCTCCTCCGTCCATGAAGACATTCCGTTCCCCGGCTACACGTCCTACTGCGCCTCCAAAGGCGGGATGCGGATGTTGATGCGCAACCTGGCCGTCGAACTTGCGCCCTACCAAATCAACGTCAACAACATCGCGCCGGGAGCCATCGCGACGCCCATCAATCAGGCCGTCCTCGATGATCCGGAAGCGAGCAGGAACGCCGTCAGCGAGATTCCGTGGGGCCGCTTCGGCAAGCCCGACGAGGTCGCCTCGCTCGCCGTCTTCCTCGCCGGCGATGAGTCGGAGTACGTCACGGGCAGCACCTACTACGTTGATGGCGGACTGACACAGCAAGTGACGATTTACTGAAGCGGCGCATCATATCCGGCAAGTTCAAGTTAATTTCGGAGCTGAGTTGAAGGCAATATGCGAACGAAAGATAGCGAACCAGCGGATTCTTCCGCCGTCACAATCATCGGCCTCGGCGAGTTGATCTGGGATTTACTGCCCATGGGGAAGCAACTCGGCGGAGCGCCGACCAACTTCGCTTACATCTCGCGTCTGCTGGGCGACCAAGCAATCGTTGCCAGCCGGACGGGGATGGACGAGTTGGGCCGCGAGGCTCTCGCTCGGCTGGCGCAAATGGGCATTTCGACCCAGCATCTGCAAATTGACGATTCTCACCCGACGGGCACTGTTGACGTGCAAATCGACGGGCGGGGAGAAGCGCGCTTTGCGATTAATGAAAATTCGGCGTGGGATTATCTGGAATGGACTGAGAGTTGGTCGCAACTAGCCGGGGTAGCTGATGCCGTCTGCTTCGGTACACTCGGACAGCGAGCGAAGCAAGCGCGCGAAACAATCTTTCGTTTTCTCCAGCATACGCGCCCGTCGGCGGTGCGCGTCTTCGACGTTAATCTGAGACATTCTTTCTTCGACGCTCCGATGCTCTGCCAATCGCTCGAAGCGGCAACCATCGTGAAGCTCAATCTGGAAGAACTAAACACGATTGCCGCCATGCTGAATCTGCACGCGCGAAACGAAGAAGCGATAGCGCGTCAACTGCTCGATCAATTCAGCATCGAACTGATCGCCATTACGCGGGGTGCGCAGGGAAGTCTGCTCGTCTCGCCGGCGGCGACGGCAGTTGAGCATCCGGGATTTCAAGTTGAGGTTACAGACACGATTGGCGCGGGCGACGCTTTCCTCGCCGCGCTCGTCCATTTCTACCTGCGCCGCGCTCCGCTACAGTTGATCAGCGAAGCCGCTAACCGGATGGGCGCGTGGGTCGCCACGCAGGCGGGCGCAACTCCAATCGCCAATTCAGAAACACTCTCTCAAATATTTGCCGGGTTGAGGTCGCCTCATCTCACCTACATCGAAACTTTTGAGATTTGGGACAGAGGGAAAAACTTGTGAACCACGCAAGCACACGAAACGACACGAAGCGAACCCCACGAAATTCGTGGTCTTTGTTTCGTGCTGTTATGTGTGACTTCGTGGTTCATCTGATACGTCGTTGGAGACCCTTGCATTCATGCAAGGGAGGAAAACGTAGCCACCGCGCAAATGTTTTCAAATTTGCGCCGCAACACTGGAAACCACTCACGATTCAGCGTTTCTGTTAAGTAACCCCGTCGTGAGACAGTGTGTTCCCGAACATTCCACACGCACCGCTTTAGTTGAGAAATCAACACCTGCCGCGACGTAAGCTATGGCCGGGTGCGAGTGCGGTTGCCGCCCTCCCGTCGTGAGACGGTGGAAGGGGTTAGCTACCCTGATGTCAACCGGCAAAACAGCCTCCGGGTTTAGTGGAAATAACCCGGCTTGCATGGCTTGGGGTCGTCCGTTGTGTGAAAGCCCTTGATTCACGCCGTTACCTCTCAGGTGACGAAACTTGGAATGACAAGCCGCCTCATTTATGTGGCGGTAGTTGACTTCTTTCCTGTGTTCCAATCTTTTGTATTCTGATTGTAGGAGAATGCCGGTCACGTTGTCGGTAATAGTTGTCGATAACAATAGACGCATCAAGAGCCGGCTGTGCTCTCCCCTTCACAGCCGGCTCTTGATGCTATGGTCGCCCGCTTACGTCTTGACAGGGACAACCGATTTTAAATTGTCGGAGCTTGCGGCTCAGCGTCGAAAACGACGGTTCTTGTCGCGCACCTTGTAGGTGTAGACTCCAGCGCCCGCGCCGCCGCCGAGCGCGCCGATGATCGCGCCCTTCTTACCGCCGATCAGTCCGCCAAGAATTGCGCCGCCTACTGCGCCGCCCGCCGTCGTGATCTTGTCACGGTGCTTATCCCAGACCGAGCGATCATCATAGCGGTCTCTATCGTAATAACGCCCTTGCCGCGCTGCGTTCGAGTTTCGCCGGTAGCGCGTCTGCGCTCCCACAGGCATCGTCGCGAGGCTCAAAACTATCAGACAAAGTAATGTGGCAAATATTCTTTTCATCTCCATCCCTCCCGCTTTTCACTCTAAGCAACGCCCGTACCAGTGCTTTCCTTTCATCGTTAGGAAGAGATTTGTCGGCGATTACTGAGGTTTTTGCGGAGTTGGAGAATTAGCTGCAAGCATCAACTGATAAGACAACTCTCCGAAAAGGTATGTGCTTGTTGCTCCCGCGTAGCAGGTGGGGTGACAGAATTCGTGTGGAGACTGTTTAACTTTCCAGGCGCGCTCCCTCATCATCCATCTGACTTTCAAGCGCTTGTAGGGCGCATTCCAGCATCGCGCGGTGAGCGGGGTTAGTGGCTCTGGAGAGTTGCTCCAGGATACGCGCTTTGGAGAGTCGCAGCGATTCATATTGTGCCTCGCGTGCGCGCTGCTCTGGCGAGGAATTGTTTTTGCGCGCCCGTGCTTCAGCCGCCGCCTCCTGTCGTTCGATCACATCTTCCATCTGTTTCGCGAGCGCGTCGCCATCCCATCCGCCAGCCATAAATTTCTCTGCCTCCTCTAATCCAGCTCAAATTTAAATTCCACTCTGCGCCGCCTGCTATTAATTCGCTATCGTGCGGCGGAACAATTCGAGCATGTCGCCGAAAGCTTGATCCGTCGCCATCGGGTCGTAGCGCGCTCCCTCATCACGCATGAAAGCGTGCTCCGCCGGGTAGAGCACAAAAGAATAATTTACCTTCGCTGCCCTCAACGCACGCTCGATTGTTGCGCGCCCATCTTCCGGCACATGCGGGTCGTTCGTTCCAAAAACCATCAACAACTCGCCCCGAATTTCTCCGGCGCGGGCGAGCGATCCGGCGTCGGTGTCCGCGCCTAGTTTCCCAATATGAATTCCCGTTCCGTAAAAGCAGGCCGTAGCGCGGACATCCGGTTGCAGCGCGGCACGAAAGGCGAGATGCCCGCCGATGCAAAATCCGGCGGCGGCGAGTTTGCCCGGTGCGACGCGCGGGTGTGTTGCCAGATAATCGAGCGTCGCACGGCAATCCGCATCGAAGTCCGCGACGGGAGTGTGCTCCGCATCATGTAAGCCTTGCGTGCGCCCTTCATCGTCGAAAGGAATCGCCAATCCCGGCGGTTCGAGGCGGTGATAAATCTCCGGCGAGGCAACGACGAATCCATAACCCGCCAGCCGCGCACACGCGCGCAGCATCGGTCCCGTCAATTGAAAAATGTCCGAGTAGCACACGACGCCCGGATATGTCCCCGCTGCCTGCGGCGCGGCCACGAGCGTGCGCATCAAACTCCCACCCACTTCCAGGTCAACAGTCTCCGTCGTGATCATCATTTCGGCTCACCCCCTATCTCCTGCCCATTAATTCAGCGTACATCTGCTTCAGACAATAACGAGAAATTGATCTGTTCGCCCACTGGCCTGCTCAGGATAACATTCTTTGACTTAATCTTTTTGCAACTTCGCTTTCGAACCTCGCATTAGCTTCGTTATAATCCCGTCACCGGCGCAAACACGGATCGCGCGGTTGGAAGTTAGAGCCAAATTCTCACCGCTGCTCGCGAATCACACACCTGCACCGCAGCCGCTTGAGATGAAGAAGGAGATTTCCGACATGAAAATTTTTAACGTCAAAGGCCGGATGATGTGGGCGCTCGCACTCTTCCTGTGTTTGTCTATCGACGCTGTCGTGGCTCAATCGGGAGGCGATTGGCCGCAATGGCGGGGGCCGAATCGGGATGGCGTCTCGAAAGAGACGGGACTGTTGAAACAGTGGCCTGCCGAGGGGCCGCCCCTCGCTTGGAAAGCAGCGGGCGCGGGGCGCGGTTATTCTTCGTTCGCCGTCGCCAACAATCGCCTGTACACGATGGGGCTGCGCGGCGACCGCGAATTCGTGATCTCATTCGACCTCGGCACGGGCAAAGAAGTCTGGGCGACGCCCAACGGTAAAGCGTTTCGCAACGACCGGGGCGACGGGCCGCGCGGGACGCCAACCGTCGATGGCGACAAACTCTATGCGCTCGGCGGCAACGGCGATCTCTCCTGCCTTGAAACGCGCACTGGCCGCACCGTCTGGACGATGAACGTCCTGGAAAAGTTTGGTGGCTCGAACATCGTGTGGGGCATCAGCGAGTCGCCGCTCATCACCGGCGACAAATTGCTGGTCAACGCCGGCGGCCCCAATGCTTCCATCGTGGCGCTCAATAAAAGAGACGGCTCTTTGATCTGGAAGAGCCAGAGCGACCGCGCCGGTTATTCCTCCGCGATTCCGCTGATGGCCGGCGGCGTCAATCAGGTCGTCTTCTTCACATCGACCCGCGCGCTGGGACTTGACCTGCGTGACGGTCGGTTGTTGTGGGAATACCCGCGAGCCGCGAACAACGTCGCCAACGCCGCGACGCCGGTGGTGCGCGCTAATCGCGTTTTTATCTCTTCGGACTACGGTAACGGCGGCGGCCTCGTCGAAATCAAGGCCAGTGGTAAAGGCGTGACGGCGCAGGAGATTTACTTCACAAAGGAGATGCGCAATCACCACAGCAGTTCGATTCTGGTCGGCGAACACCTCTACGGTTTTTCCAGCGGCATCCTGACGGCCATGCGTTTCGACACCGGACAAGTCGCGTGGCGCGACCGCAGCGTCGGCAAAGGGTCGATTGTATATGCGGATGGGCATCTCTATTGCCTGAGTGAAAACGGCGTGGTCGGGTTAGTCGAGGCGACGCCCGAAGGGTATCGCGAGAAGGGGCGCTTCCGCATCCCGCAGGACTCGCTCCCCACCTGGGCGCACCCGGTCATTGCCGGAGGCCGCCTGTACCTGCGCGATCAGGACACCATCTACGCGTATGATGTCAGGCAGAAGAAATGACAAAGTGCCGCTTGGCTCCGTTTGGCGCAGGGTTCTTTCTTTACCTGAGTGTCCACAGAGTAGGCTCGGATGGGCGAAGCGCGCGTTCGACGGCCAATGCGACGAAGCCCATCGTATAGCGCGCGTTGATTTCGAGCAGCGGGTGCAATCCGCGCTCGTGTTCCAGCGCGTCCACCCCTACTGGCCCCGTGTAGCCTTCCCGGAAAAGTCGCGCACTGATGATCCGCGCAAATTCTTCGAGTTCCGCTCTGCGGCGTGAATCAACGGCGCGACCGAGCAGATAGCCCGTGCCCGTGCCCGCGCCGTTCGTTTGCAGATCGCTGATCCCGTGGAAATGAATCTCACCGCCGGATACGATCTCCAGCGTCACCCCGTACTCGCGCCGACGCTCCAGCCACGGTTGAAAGATGAGCGTCGCGCCTTTGGCAAACTGCCGCTGCGCCCAAGTCGCCTGCGCCCCTTCGAGTTGCGGGCCGCGACCGAGCACCCGCTCGCGGGCGGCAAACCCGAACGGATTTTTTATCACCCACTTCGCGTCCGCGCGCGGACACGCTTGCGATACCGCCTCTCGTAAATCCTCAAAGGTGGCCGTTAGGGCTGCGTCCGGCATCGCCACACCGAGTTCCCTTTCCAATGCATGACTCCACAATTTGGAATTGACTCGCCCGACTGTGTCGAGAGAGACGGGCAGGACGATTGCCCCAACGCGTTCGCCTAATGCGACTGTGCTTGCTGTCCACCCCCACGGCGTAAAGACTCTTTCCTGCTGCTGCTGTCGCTTCGCCGCATCGAGCAGCAGTAATTCTACGCCCCGCCGCGCCGCCTCCGCCGCGAGAGTTTCAGGCCACATTTCCTCAAGGAGCAAAGCATCGCCGGGAGCAGCCAGCCACAGCAGATGCGGCGCGAGTCTCCGGTTGAGTGCAGCGAAAGAGTGAGGACGGCGGTACGAACTGCCCGCAGCAGCAGCAGCGGATAGTTCCGTCTCAAAGTCGGCGTTCATATACCAGAGGCGAGTGCTCATCGGATGAAACGGAATTTATTCGACAAATCAAAACTGACTGCGCTCTTTCAATTGAAAGTGATCGTACACGGCTCAGATGAAGATGCATAAGCCAAGGAGCCAAACCGGGGAAGAAAGCAACAAATCAATGATCGCATTGATCTTCGCTCAAAATTTTGTTTGCGCTCATCGCACCTTTTGCGGCAACATCCCGGCTTATGAATTTAGCAGAACTACCGACCCCTTCGCTGGTCTTGGACGTGGCGCGGGTGCGGCGAAACGCGGAGCGGGTCGGAGCGCGCGTGCGTGGTATGGGCGCGACGCTCCGGCCCCACATCAAAACACACAAGTGCGTGGAAGTCGCGCGGTTGCAAACCGCCGGGGGAGCACATGCCCTAACCGTCTCGACGCTGGGTGAAGCGCGTTGGTTTGCCGCGCACGGTTTTACTGATTTGACTTACGCCGTGCCGATTGAGCCGGGGAAGTTTGCCGCCGCCATCGAACTCGCCGTAGCCTGCGAACGCCTCGCGTTGCTCACGGATGACCCGGAGATTCCCGCCCAACTCAACGCGGCGGCGCGCCAGGCTTCGGTCAAGCTCGACCTTTTTATGAAAGTTGATTGCGGCTATCACCGCTGCGGGGTGGAACCGGAGACGAAGGAGGCGTTCGAGATTCCGCGTCGCATCGCCGACGCTTCGCATCTGCGTTTCGCCGGTATCCTCACGCACGCGGGACATTCTTATCACAGCCGCGACGCGCAGGAATTGCGGCGCGTCGCACGACATGAGCGCGATGTGATGGTCGAGCTTGCCGCCCGACTGCGCCGGGAAAACATTCCAGTGCCCGTCGTCAGCATCGGTTCGACGCCCACCATCTCGACCATCGATCATCTCGAAGGCATCGACGAAGCGAGGCCGGGCAACTACATTTTCTACGATGCGTTTCAGGCGACCATCGGCAGTTGTCGTTTTGAAGACTGCGCTTTAACCGTGCTGGCGGCAGTCGTGCATCGTGATGTGAGCCGGGGCCGGGTGGTTATCGATGCGGGCGCGATTGCGCTTTCAAAAGATCGCGGAGCCGTCGATTACGATGCCGTGTGCGGTTACGGGCGGGCGCTCGACCGGGAAGGTAATGATCTAAATTTGCGCGTCGAATCGCTTTCACAAGAGCACGGCATGATCCGTGTGGATGACGATGCTCTGCTCCGACGATTGAAAGTCGGCACGCGCCTGCGCATCCTCGCCAATCATTCATGCCTGACCGCCGCGCAGCATCCGCATTACAACGTCTGGGAAACGGGGCGCGTCGTAGACCGCTGGGAGATACAACGAGGCTGGTAAGAATCGTTCCGAGACTTTTGACCGGACGACACGAAGTCGAAGATATTTCAGTTACCCGCCGCGCTGAAATGCTCCGCGATGCCGCGCCGGATCGCTTCCTTGATCTCTTCCTCAGTGCCGGCGGGCGTCGTCTCCAGCGTCACGCGAAACGGTTCCTGCTTCCCCATCACGTCGAGCAGGTCGATTGACCATAGATGGTCCGAGCCTGCTTGCGCTTTGACCGAGACGAATTGGCAATCATTGCGGCCCGACTCCGCTATGGCTTCTCTGGCGAGTGTCTCCAATTGCTCTCGACGCATCTCTACATCCCTCCGCGTATTTTTAAGTTGTCCTGCGACCATCGTCAGGCTCTCGTAACTCATGCTCTAATTTGACGGCTTCCGGTTCAAGGCTTGCACGATTCGACAGCCCCTGCAAGTTCCGGCGTTCGATGGTGTAAGCTAGCGGCGTAAATTTTGGCTGTGAAATTAAAGAGGGTTATGCAAAAAATCTTTCCGCTCGCGCTCCTTTTGTTGCTTGGTTCAGCGAACATGTTCGCTGCGCAGACGATGCGGCTCGACTTTTATCATACGGGCAACGCGGCGCAGGAATTATTCAGCGTGGACCGCATCGTGCTCGAACCGCTGCCGTGGCCGGGCAATCCGCAACGCGCGATTGATGAGACGAATCTGGGCAAATACCTTTTTGAAGTCAGAGATCGCGAGACGAACCGTCTGTTGTATTCGCGCGGGTTCGCTTCCATCTACGGCGAGTGGGAAACGACGGACGAGGCGCGCAGTGTGAACCGGACTTTTCAGGAGTCTTTGAGATTCCCCGCCCCCGCCGCGCCCGTTCATATCCTGTTGAAGAAGCGCGACGCGCGCAATTCTTTTCGCGAAATCTGGTCAACGACCGTTGATCCGCAAGACATCTTTATCGACAAAGCCAAACTTGCCTCTCCCGGTCGCGTGCTGGAAATGGAGAAGAACGGCGAGCCTTCTTTGAAAGTCGATCTGCTAATTCTGGGCGACGGGTACACCGCCGCCGAAGCGGGCAAGTTTGAACAAGACGCGCGGCGGCTGACGAAGACTCTGTTTCAGACTTCGCCGTTTAAAGAACGCCGGAAGGATTTCAACGTCTGGGCGATGTCGCCGCCGGCTGCCGAGTCTGGCATCTCGCGCCCTTCAACGGGCGTGCAACGCGATGCGCCGCTCGGCACGACTTACGATGCTTTCGGCTCCGAACGCTACGTGCTCACTTTCGACAACCGCGCTTTTCGTCGCGCCGCCGCTTTCGCCCCTTACGACTTCGTTGAGATTCTCGTCAACACGCGCACCTACGGCGGCGGCGGAATCTTCAATCTCTACAGCACGGTCGCGGCTGACAGCCAGTGGTCGCCTTATGTGTTCGTACATGAATTCGGGCATCACTTCGCGGGGCTGGCCGACGAGTATTACACTTCGTCGGTCGCTTACGCGCCCGCTACAGAGCGCATCGAGCCGTGGGAGCCGAACGTGACCGCGCTGCTCGACCCGAAAAATCTGAAATGGAAAGACCTCGTCAGCCCCGACACTCCGTTGCCCACGCCGTGGGGCAAAGTGGCTTTTGAAAATTATTCACGCGAAATACAAAAGCGCAGGCGCGCGATTCGCAGCCAGGGGCGACCCGAATCCGAGATCGACGCGCTCTTCCGCGAAGAGTTGGAGCACGAAGGCAAATTGTTCGCGCGCGAGACTTATGCGGGCAAGGTCGGCGCGTTTGAAGGCGCGAACTACGAAGCGAATGGTTATTATCGCCCGCAAGTGGACTGTCTCATGTTCACCCGCACCGACACTTTCTGCGTCGTCTGCCGCCGCGCCATCGAGCGTGTGATAGATTTATATTCTCGCTCCTGACGCTCAGATTTCAGGATTGGCAACACGCCGGCCTGACCGTTTAAAAAGGCACGATAAGTTTCTCGAACCGACGGAGTTTTCTCATGTCTCAATCATCCCCTGCTCCATCCCCGCAACTTTTTTTTGATACCGTCAATGCTTATCAACGCACCGCCGCCGTCAAAGCGGCGATTGAACTCGATCTCTTCACGGCCATCGGCGGCGGACCAGAGACGGCATTCGAGTTGGCCGCCGCCTGTCAGTCGTCCGAACGCGGCGTGCGCATACTTTGCGATTACCTGACCGTGCTCGGCTTCCTGATCAAGCGCGAGGAACGTTATCAATTGACGCCCGATTCGGCTCTCTTTCTCGACCGGCGTTCTCCCGGTTACGCGGGCGGCGCAATCGAGTTTCTGCTCTCGCCGATGCTCATGGGTGGCTTCGAGCAACTGACGGCGGCGGTCAGGCAAGGCGGCACGATGATCCCGGAAGAAGGCACGATTGCGCCGGAGCATCCCGTGTGGGTGCATTTTGCGCGGGCGATGGCTCCGATGATGCTGATGCCCGCGCAATTGATGGCGCGACTGGTGGAGGCGGAGGGGGAACGCCCGTTGAAGGTGCTCGACATAGCGGCGGGACACGGCATGTTCGGGCTGGCTGTGGCCGAGCGTTATCGCCAAGCGGAGATCGTCGCGGTGGATTGGCCGCTGGTGCTGGAAGTGGCGCAGGAGAACGCACAGCGAGCGGGCGTCGCGGATCGTTACCACACCATCGCGGGCAGCGCCTTTGAAGTCGAATACGGCAGCAACTACGACCTCGTTCTCCTGACCAATTTTCTCCATCATTTCGACGAAGCGACCTGCGTCAAGCTGCTGCGCAAAGTTCACGCGGCGCTGGGCGAAGGCGGGCGGGCCGTGACCATCGAGTTCGTGCCGGAGGAAGATAGAATTTCACCGCCCGGTACGGCGGGTTTCAGCCTCGTCATGCTCGCTTCGACGCCGCAGGGCGACGCCTACACGTTCGCCGAATTTGAACGCATGTTTAAAAGCGCGGGCTTCTCCCGCAGCGAACTTCATCAGTTGCCGCCGACGCCGCAACAATTGATCATCTCTGAGAAGTAAGCCGCTTTGTCATGACCCATGCGCGCTTTCGGCGATCATCTCGCGTGTGCGTTGAGTCTGAAATCTTCGAGTTGTAGAAGCTGTCGTTGAATTGATGCGGACGATCAAACTTATCTTGTGGTATCTGCTCGGCGCTTTCTTCACGCTCGCGGGGTTGTATCACTTCATCAACCCTGCTTTCTATTTGAAAATCATGCCGCCGTACCTGCCGTGGCATCTCTTCCTCGTTTATCTGAGCGGGTTCTTTGAGATTGTTCTGGGTGTGCTGGTGCTCGTCCCGAAGTACACACGCGTCGCGGCCTGGGGATTGATCGCGTTGCTCATCGCCGTCTCTCCCGCCAACCTCCACATGGCGCTCAACCCGGAGATTTACCCCGACTTACCCCCACTCGGTTTGTGGCTCAGGCTGCCTTTACAAGCCGTGTTCATCGCCTGGGCCTACTGGTACACCCGCCCCTTCGTCCGATTGGCATAGCAAACTTCACCCGCGCCGCTCACCAGTTTACGAATCGCACACGCTTAACTTGCCGCAATTTCTGCCGGAGTGTTTTCGGCTACACATGCTGTCCGGCGGCGTAGCCGGAGGCCCACGCCCATTGAAAATTGTAGCCGCCCAGATGTCCGGTCACATCCACCACTTCGCCGATGAAGTAGAGGCCGGGCACGCGCCGCGCTTCCATCGTGCGTGAAGATAATTCGTCGGTCGCGACGCCGCCCACCGTCACTTCGGCTTTTTTATACCCTTCGGTTCCGGCGGGCGTGATCTGCCAGTGTTGAAGTTTCCGGGCGACGGCCTCAAGTTCTGCCTCCGTATGCTGTCTGAGCGGTTTGGACGGCGCGTGCAGACGGCACCAGGCCTGCGCGAAGCGGCGCGATAGAAACTGGCCGAGCAAATTTGCCAAGTCGATTTCGGAATGCCGGTGCTCACGAAGTATTTCCTGCGCCTCCATCTCCGGCAGCAAGTTGAGGTTGATCGCATCGCCCGGTTGCCAGTAGGAAGAGATTTGCAGAATGGCAGGGCCGCTCAAGCCCCGGTGCGTGACGAGGATGTTTTCGCGAAACTCCGCCTCGCCGCAGGAGGCGATGGCATCGAGAGAAATGCCGCTCAAGTCCGCCAGTTGTTGTTGTGTCCGGGCGGGCAAAGTCAGCGGCACGAGCGCGGGCTTCGTCGCTTGAATACCGAGATCGAATTGCCGTGCGATGTGGTAGCCGAAGTCGGTGGCTCCAAGCGGCGGGATGGAGAGGCCGCCCGTGGCGATGACGAGCGCCGCCGCGCGGAAACTCCCCTGCTCCGTGTCGATCTGAAATTCGCCGCGCCGCTCAACTTTTCGCACCCGGCAACCCAACCGTATCTCCACCCCGGCCTCGCGACACTCGGCCAGCAGCAGATTGATGATCTGGCGCGAACTGCCATCGCAGAACAATTGACCCTGTTTCTTTTCGTGATAAGCGATTTTATGTTTTTCCACGAGCGCGATGAAATCGGCGGGCGTGTAGCGCGCCAGAGCGGATTTGGCGAAGTGCGGATTGGCGGAGATATAATTGGCCGCGCTCGTCCAGAGATTGGTGAAGTTGCAGCGACCGCCGCCCGAGATGACGATCTTTTTTCCGACCTGCCCGGCGTGTTCCAGCACCAGAACTTTGCGTCCGCGTTTCCCCGCCTCAATCGCGCAGAACAAACCAGCCGCCCCGCCCCCGATGATGATCACATCTTTGTCCATCTCGCTACACTTCCCCTTGTGCGCTTCCTGTCCACTGCGGCTCAACGAGCGCATGAACCGAACCCTCATCAAATGCAGGGTCTCTTATGAAAACACATGGCAGAGCCGCTATGCCGCCACGGGCAATGCCTCGATTGTGACCTTCACACCGAGCACCTCCAGCTTGCGAATCAGCCGTGTGCGCTGCACTTCAACATTACGTCGATCAAAGTAATCACCACCCATCTCCTGATAGCTCGCTCGACGCGAGAGCAGATGATATGCAATGACCAACAGGCTATGCCCCACGGCCACTAAAACCTCGTATTTGTTAGGAATTTAGATGCGCTCGCCCTAACGCTGCTTCTGAGCAATCTTGAATGTTATCCATCAAGTGTGCTACTTTACGCTCGCTTTACGTACACGGTTTTGTCGGTCGCTGCTACACCTCGCAGTTTCCGCTCAAAGCAATTTCTAACATTCCGGTTTGATGCATGTCAGACTCTTTACATAAGGAGCAGTTATTATGCGTTCCCTCGCACGCTCGTGCGGAGCAGTTGTCGTCGTGCTCTCTTTTAGCTTCATTTCTACCGCGCAGAATGTGATGGGCCAAACCCAAGCCGGCCCGGGCGACTTACTAATCAGCGAGTTCCGCCTGTTCGGCCCCGGCCAGCAGAACGACGAGTTTATCGAGATTTACAACAACAGCAATGCCGATTTCACTGTCAACTCTTTAGACGGCTCGGCGGGCTACGGTCTGGTCGCTTCCGACGGCAACGTGCGTTTCATCATCCCGAACGGCACGGTGATTCCTGCGCGCGGCCACTATCTCGGCGTCAACAGCGTGGGCTTTTCCTATATGGATTACCCGGCGGGCAACGGCACGGTTGCGAGCGGAGACACAACTTATACTGCCGATATTCCGCCCAATGCCGGAATCGCGCTTTTCAACTCAGCCAACCCAGCGAACTTTATTCTCGTTAACCGTCTTGACGCGGTGGGTTCGGCGGGCGAGGGCAATACGCTCTACAAGGAAGGCACGGGTTATCCGAATCTTACCACCTCCTCTTTGTCATCCCCTGATTCATTCAGCCTTTACCGGGATTTAAGGTCCGGCACGCCGAAGGACTCGAATAACAATGAGACGGACTTTTTTATAGCAACCACTGCACCGTTCGCTCCCAGATGCACCAGCACGGCCAGCTTTCGGTGCGACCGACTCGGCGCACCCGGACCGGAGAATTTGTCGAGCCCCGTCCAGCGCAATTCCACGATCAAGGCATCGTTCATCGACCCCGGCTGCACTGGAACCAGCACGGGCGCGGCGGCTAACACCACCTGCGCGCGCCACCGTAATGGGACACCTCCTCCTAATAGTGACTTTACCTTCGGTACGTTCTCCATCCGCCGTCGTTTCACCAACACGACGGGCAGCGCGATCACGCGCCTGCGTTTCCGCATCGTGGACATCACCACTGCCTTTGAATCGATTAACAACAACGGCATCGCGTCGCTTCAGGCGGTAAATTCCTCGGATTATACGGCACCCTGCATCGGCACGGGCGGTGACTGCACGCCGGGCGAAACCGTCACCATTCGGGGCACGACACTGGAAGAGTCCAGAACCTCTAACAATCGGCAGCAGAGTGGCGGCGGGTTCAACTCGTCGCTCTCGGCTGGCACGGTCACGCTGGAAAATCAGCTCCTTAACGGAGCTTCGATCAACCTCCAATTCCTGTTGAAAGTTTCACAGAACGGCGCGTTCCGCTTCTTCATCAACGTTGAAGCCTTGCTCGGACCAACCACCTTACCAACGGCGACAGGTCGAGCCACGCAGAAAAGTGGGAGCGGGAAGGTGAGAAGCAGTAAGCAGAAGTAGCATAGAACGTTAAGTCTTCACAATTCGCTGGAGATGATCGTCTGACTGCATCGTTGTCAAGTAGCCTCCTTCGTCGTATAGGGTCAATTCATTCTCGGCAAGCTGCCGTTAGTCGGCCTAAGCCTCGTTTGTAACTCGTTGAACCGTCGTCGAGCGCATGAACCGATTTCGGAGAATGAATAGAGCCTGATCAAATGCAAATATGATTGACACCTCCAAACAGTAGTAATAATCTCCACCAATCTTTTCTAACGGGGCATCATGCCCTTCTTTTCTCGCTAACGAAAGTCTGGTTCCCCTGTCAGTCGTCTCATGAACCGGTATTAAAACTTTCACCACTTGTTGAATGGAGGAATAGTGATGTCCAAAAAGAAGAAAGATAAAAAGAAGAAAAAAGAGGAACCCCAAGCCAATGGAGACGGGACGGTAATTGAGGTGCAGAGCGACCGCTCGACGGATGGTGAGCAAAAACCGGGGAAATTACCGGCCAAAGTCTATGATAAACAATTAGCTAAGTATCACGTCGAGTTGGTTAAGCTGCAAGAATGGATCAAGAACAAGGGGTTGAGAGTTGTCGTCGTCTTCGAGGGTCGCGACGCCGCCGGCAAAGGGGGCGTGATCAAGCGGATCACGCAGCCGCTGAACCCGCGCGTATGCCGCGTGGTGGCGCTGGGGACGGCGACCGCGCGGGAGAAAACGCAGTGGTATTTTCAACGCTACGTGGCCCAACTTCCGGCGGCGGGCGAGATGGTTCTCTTTGATCGAAGTTGGTACAACCGGGCGGGGGTCGAGCGGGTGATGGGCTTTTGCACGGACGAGGAGTATCACGAGTTTATGCGCTCGTGCCCGGAATTCGAGCGGATGCTGATCGATTCGGGAATCACCTTGATCAAATACTGGTTCTCCGTCAACGACGAAGAGCAGGAGCGTCGCTTTCAGGATCGGATCGCGAACCCGACCAAGCGTTGGAAACTGAGTTCGCTGGATTTGGAGTCACGCAAAAGGTGGGTGGAGTATTCCAGAGCCAAAGACGATATGTTCGCTCATACGAACACCAAACGTTCGCCCTGGTATGTGGTTAATTCCGACGACAAAAAACGCGCCCACCTCAATTGTATTCACCACCTGCTCAGCATGATTCCCTATGACGATTTGACGCCGGAGAAGATCGTCTTACCGCCCCGCCAGGAGGACACCGGTTATGTCCGTCCTCCGATGAAGGATCAGAATTTCGTCCCGGCGGTGTATTGAAGATTCGAGCGATTTGATTGACGGGTGGCCGTGCGTTCGGCGCGACTTTGTTACCGTTGAGAGATTTCGTCATCCTCTCGGCGGCAAACATAAATCGCGGGCGCGGCCACTTTTGTCAGGTGTAGAGTGGACCGGCGCACCTCACCGCTCAATTTTAATCATCATTGAGCTTGAAGAAGTTGCGGATGCGCGAAAGCAGCGCGCCTTGCGTGTCATGCATTTGCAGCCGCATCGCTTCTTCCGTCAACTCCCCGCGCAAGGCTTCGAGTTCCACGCGACGGCGGGCGAGGATGTGTGAGATGTCTTCGGCGATTTCGGGACGCCGCCGCAAGACGCGTTGAAAACTGTCTCGATCCAGCCGGTAGCATTCGACATCGGTGAGGGCGATGACGGTGGCGCGACGCGGTTCGCCCGTCATCATCCCCATCTCGCCGAAGAAATTTCCTTCGTGCAGAAGCGACACCCTCTCGCTCACGCCGTCGACCGCGACGCGCACTTCCGCCTCGCCCCGCGTGATCAGGTAAAACCATTGCGACTGCGCGCCCTGCCGGGTGATGGTCTCCCCGCGCATGAAGGGCGCTACCTGCAAACGCACGGCCATCTCGCGCGATTCTTCTTCCGTCAGTGTGTTGAAGAGTTCGACGTGTTGCAGTTTTTCCACGCGGTGCTCGACCTCTTGTTGCTGCTTGCGTTCGCGGCGCGACCGGTTCTCTTTGCTGATAAAATGCGCCTGCGCCGGAATCGACAACGAAATATTTTCGCGGCGCAGGGCGTAATAGATACGTGCGCGCACAGTTGAATCGGTCGGGTCGGGGAGGGCGAAATTGGTCAGCCAGTAACGCACGACATAAGTGGCATAGCTGTCTTTGAAATCCAGCAACAAACAGTGCGGCGCGGGTTGTTGCGCGACGTGTTCGATAATTTCGCCGTGCAGAGCCGTCTCGACCGTATCGATGACCATGGCCGGAGAAAAGCGAAAATCGACGTTGAAATAAATCCAGCGACGTTGTTGGCGCGGCTCGCCGAGGCGGCGTCCGAGCAGCGTCACCTGCCCTCTCATCAACATGCTGTTCGGAAACACGACCGTGTCCCAATCGCGCGTTTCGATGGACGTTTGCCGCCAACTGATCTCCTTGACTTGTCCCTCGACCGCTTCGATCCTCACCCAGTCGCCGACACCGATGGAGCGCTCCATCTGCAATGCCATTCCTCCCATGACGTTGCCGAGCGTATCCGCCAGAGAGAATCCGATGATCGCCGTGATGACCGCCGAAGTGGCGACGATGCCCGTCAGGTCAACGTTGCTGAGCGACAGCAAGCTGATCGCGACGACGATGTAGGCGAACGCCGATAGTAGATCGCGCATAATGCGCGGCGGCTTCAAGCGCACCGCATCCAGCGCGACTTCAAACACCAGCAGGCTCACCAGATTGATGACCGCGACGCTCTCGACGAACAGCGCCGCCCCTCGCACCCAGTCATAGGCGGTGGTGCCCTTCCCCATCCCGAAAGAAAGCAGCGTCGCGGCAGCCAGCAGCGCGGCGAAACTGAGCGCAAAGAGCAGAAGGGCGTTGCGAATGCGCTCGCGCTCCGCCGGAAGGTAAATAAAGAGCACCGTCGCAAGGACCACAAAGCAGAGCACTAGCCAGTAAAAACCTCCGGCTATCCCTGCTGCGGTTTGTACGTGATCCCAGAAACTCATAGCAAATCAATTAACCTGAGTTCGACGAAATAAGCTCTGAATGCTTCTGCCAGACCGAGCGAACGTGCGCGCGAGCGAAGGGTAAAGTTACCGGCGGGAACGATGGAGCACGGGCGTCCCGGTGTGCCTCCTGTAGGGTCAATTCAGATAAGCAACACTACTTGATCGTCGGGCGGCGAGGGCAGTGTCCGGTGTTCGCACAGGGATTTAAGCGTCGCCATCACTTCTTTGTGGGAGACATGATTTTTGCCCCCGCCTTTTCTGGCATGCAGTGCCACATCGTTAAAGGACAGGATGCCGGTGAGCACGCCGTCGCCGTTCAGCACCGGAAGGCGATGCAGTTTCTCCCGGCTCATTATTTCCAGCGCCTGCGTCACCTCGTCGTCCGGCGCACAGGCATGGACTCTGCCGGACATGACTTCACCGATAGTGATCTCCGGAGCGATTCGTAATCTGGTGGCGACCGCCATACAAATATCTCGATCCGTGATCATCCCGACCACTCTTCCGTCGCCATCGACCACGGGGACGCACCCGCAATCCTGCTCCCACATGATCGTCGCCGCCGTCGTCAAATCCATTTCCGGTCGGCAAGACTTCACCTCACCCGTCATAATTTCTTGAACCTTCATCTCTGCCCTCCTCTTCCGGCTCCTTCGCCATCCGTTAAAAATAATGACGACATCCGGCTTGCAATTGATATACTTGATAAATTCAGTTTCAGTTTAGATGATGCATGATTCCATCATCAAGTTTTATTACCGTGGATAGGCAAGACCTCAGCAATCGCCGGCAAGAGATTAGCTCGCGCGTCGCAATCTCAAACCAGTGAACGCTAATCGAAAGGATGCATCGCGTCGCGTGACACATCGATGCAAGCCGCGTGGACGCAGCGGCGCGATTGAAATGGCTGGTTCCCTTCTACCGTCAGTTTCCCCGGGCAGCGCGCCTTCGACGAAGCCAGTGCTCCGCACAGTTAATCTCCCTGTGAAAGCGCCGGATTATGTTAATCTGTCTTGACCCCCGTTTTATCAAATGCCACCAAGAGGTGAAGTCAACCGGATGCGAAAGCATCCGATGACGGCTCGAAATGAGCGGCAGGTAGCTTGTGCCAAAATTGCTGGTCGGGACTGCATCGCGAGATGAACTTCAGGATTTGCCCTGCCGCCCTCAATGCGCGTTGCTCCGCGTAAACCTGCGGCTTCTCTATCAACTTTCGTGGGACAATCCGTTCTCGGAAAAACTTCTCAAACAGCGTTTGCGCTAACAATCGTGGAAGATACTCCAAAGCAGTTAATGAAAACCCGTTCCCCATGGCTGGCTTACGGGATGGCCGTCCCGGCGATTGCGCTAATGCTGTGCGTCAAGCTGCTGCTCGGCTCCGAGATCGGTCACGACACACCGTTTTTGCTCTTTTTGGGAGCGGTGACTTTCGTCGCCTGGTTTGGCGGCATGGGACCGGGTCTGCTGGCGACGGGGATCGCCGCAGTGGCTACTGATTATTTCTTTCTGCCTCCGCTTTACTCCCTCAAGTTTACGGCGAAAGACTTCATTCAACTCGGTATCTTCGCGTTGGAGGGGATCGGACTCAGCGCGCTCGTCTCTTCGCTCCAGGCCACCCGGCGGGGGGCTGAAGCAAGTAAGGAAGTAGCCAGCCGGTATCAAGCGGCTTCGCGTCAAAGTCAAGAGGATTTCCGCTTGCTGGTGGAGAACGTCCGCGACTACGCTATTTTTATCGTGGACCAGACCGGACGCATCGAGAGTTGGGGCATCGGGGCTGCGAGCATTTTCGGTTACACCGAAGCAGAGATCATCGGTCAACACTTCTCCCGTCTGTTCACACCGGAAGATATCGAGCGGGGTGTGCCCGAACGCGAAACGCAGCAGGCGGAAGCGGAGGGGCGAGCGGAAGACGAAGGCTGGCACCTGCGCCGTGACGGCTCGCGCTTTTGGGCCAGCGGGAGCACCACTGCTTTGCGGGATGAAGCCGGTCGCTTGCGCGGCTTCTCGAAAGTGGCGCGTGACATGACGCGGCATAAACAGTTTCAGGAAGCCCTGACGACGAGCGAGGAACGCTACCGGATCGTAACTGATTCGGCCAGAGACGCCATCATCACGATTGACCACGAAAGTCGTATCTTATTCGTCAACAAGTCTGCCGAGAAGATTTTCGGTTACAGCTTGGCCGAGATGCAAGGCGCATCGCTGACGATGCTCATGCCCGACTATCTCCGGCATCTGCACCGCGCCGGATTCGAGAGGTATCTCAGCACCGGACAACGGCATTTATCGTGGGAGTCGGTGGAAGTACCGGGGCTGCGGCAAAACGGGCAGGAGTTTCCGCTCGAGATCACTTTCGGTGAATTCAAGCAGGAAGGCGGGCATTTCTTCACCGGCATTTGCCGCGACATCTCAGAGCGCAAGCGCGTGCAAGCGCAAATGGACACGCAGCATGCCGTCACCAGGATTATTGCCGAAGCGCAGGATGTGGCTACAGCGACGCCGCAGATCATCCGGGCGGTTTGCGAAAGTCTGGATTGGGAAATGGGCGGCATCTGGCGACACCACCCGGACGAGAACACTTTGCGTTGTGCGGAAGCCTGGCATAGCCCTGCGCTCGGCGATGAAGTCTACGCCGACATGTGCAGCGAACATGCGCTGCGCGCCGGCGTCGGATTGCCGGGTCGGGTGTGGTCGAGCGGCGAGGCGATCTGGATTTCCGATATTTCGCAAGAGCCGGATTTTCCGCGGGCGCGGGCGGCGGCGAAGTCAGGTCTGCGCAGCGCCTTCGCCTTCCCCATCATGATCGGCGCGAAGCTCGTCGGCGTGTTGGAGTTCTTCAGCCGCGAGGTGAGAGCGCGCGATGAAGAGATCATCGAAATGATCGCTACGCTCAGCAGCCAGATCGGGCAGTTCATGGAGCGCCGGCGCGTTGAGCGGGAAAGAATCGAACTGCTGGGGCGCGAACAGGAAGCGCGGAAAGAGGCGGAGGTGGCAAATCGCCTCAAGGATGAATTTCTCGCCACGCTCTCACACGAACTACGCACGCCGCTGACCTCGATCCTGGGTTGGTCGCGGATGCTGAGCGCCGGGGAACTTGATGCCGTCAACACCAGGCGGGCGTTGGAGACCATCGAGCGCAATGCCCTCACCCAGGCACAACTCATCGAAGACATTCTGGATGTGTCTCGCATCATCACCGGCAAACTGCGTCTCGATGTTCGCCCGGTGTCGCTCACGGCGGTAATCGAAGCGGCGGTTGATACCGCCACCCCGGCGGCGCAGGCCAAAAACATCCGTCTCCAACGCGTTATCGATTCGGGCATAGCGACCGTCTCCGGCGACCCGCACCGGTTGCAGCAAGTGGTTTGGAATCTGGTCTCGAACGCTATCAAGTTCACGCCGAAGGAAGGACGCGTACTGGTGCGTTTGGAGCGCGTCAACTCGCATGTCGAAATCATTGTCAGCGATACGGGAAAAGGAATCAGCCCGGAGCTGCTGCCCTATGTCTTTGATCGTTTCCGGCAGGCCGATGGTTCTACGACCAGAACGCATGCCGGTCTGGGGTTAGGTCTCGCCATCGTGCGCCACCTGGTCGAGTTGCACGGCGGGACGGTCGAAGCGCAGAGCGCGGGCGAAGGCCACGGCTCAATTTTTACGGTGAAACTTCCGCTGCTGGTCATGCGCCCCGCTCCCACTTCGGACATTGCCCGTACCGCCGAAGAACGGGTTCATCCGACGGCTAGTGAAGGAGTCCGATTCCACTGCCCGCCGGAGCTGGACGGCTTGCGACTACTGGTTGTCGATGATGAAGAGGATACGCGCGTGCTTGTCTCAGCCGTACTCGAAAAGTGCGGCGCACAGGTGACGGCGGTCGGGTCGGCGGCAGAGGCGCTGATTGAATTGGAGCGCGCCCGCTACGACGTTTTGATCAGCGACATCGGCATGCCGGAGGAAGATGGCTATGCTTTGATCCAAAAGGTGCGGGCTTTGCCCACCGCGCTTGGCGGGCAGACACCGGCGGCGGCGCTGACCGCTTACGCCAGACCGGAAGATCGCTTGCGGGTGCTGCGCTCCGGCTTCCAGATACATGTGCCAAAGCCGGTCGAGCCGTCGGAACTGGTGGCCGTCGTTGCCAACCTCGCCGGACGGTATGGGACAGGTAACTCCCCCCATCCTCAATAAATTTGCTAAATCAATCCTTACAAGATTGGTACGTGGGCAAAAAGACTAACCACGAAACGACACGAAACAGCATTCAGCTTTGGTGTGGTTTGTTTGGTGTGATGCGCGTGTTTCATATTTTCCCTCTGTCCCAATCTTGTAAGTTCCGATTTAGGCGTTTAAATGTTACGGCATCTGTCTGATGTCTGGACACATTTGATAAAAAGGCTAAGTGAATGAGCAAAAGTCTTTTTAAAAATGATTTTAAAATTGCTTAAAATTGCTCAGTATTTCCAGCATGTTCGATGATTTATATTCCAAATTCTTTTGGCTACTCACTTAGTGGTCACGAACATAGATTTATGGTAGCCAAACGTCTTCCCAAAGATCAAGAGCGGCATCTGGCAACGCCTTGCAGGCGACCGAAGAAGAATCTCACTGCCTGAAACTCGTATAAGATTTCGGCATGAAACTAAGAACTAAAATTTGTTGCATCGGTAGCATGGAAGAAGCTGCTCTGGCTATTAGCTCCGGCGCGGACGCGCTCGGTCTGGTTTCCGCAATGCCGTCGGGCCCCGGAGTCATCTCTGACGAGATAGCGCGGGAAATCACCGCGAGTGTGCCGCCCGCCGTCGCATCGTTTTTACTCACATGCAGGCAGAACGCTCTAGGTATTATCGAGCAGCAACGCTATGTCCGATGCAACACGCTGCAAATCGTTGACCGTCTCATGCACGGTACTTATCAGGATTTACGCGACGCGCTGCCGGGCATCGCGCTGGTGCAGGTTATTCACGTTCAGGACGAAGAATCTCTCGAAGAAGCGTTGAGAGTCGCGCCGGACGTAGATGCCATTCTGCTGGATTCCGGCAACCAGCGTCTTGCCGTTAAGTTGCTTGGCGGAACAGGCCGCGCTCACGATTGGACCATCAGCCGGCGCATCGTTGAGCAAGTAAGCAGACCCGTTTTCCTCGCCGGCGGTTTGAAGCCGGAGAACGTGCGGGATGCCATCGAACAAGTCAGACCTTTCGGGCTGGATGTATGTAGCGGTGTGCGTACTGACAACAAGTTGGATGCGCGAAAGCTGGCGGCTTTCTTTGAGCAGGTCGGCAGACTCAGCTAACTGCTCCGTGTCGGGTAAACTTTCTCGTTCCTTCATATCCGGCTCAGCGCAAATTCGGTAAGCCCAACGCGAGACCGGCCACAAAGAGCGCGGCGGTCGCCACCAGCGTCACTTGCAGCGACAGCATCAGCGCCGACCAATTCATTTGCTCGCTTCCTCGCCCGGCAGAATGAAGCCGTACTTACGCATCACCGCGCGTCCTGGTCCAGCATTGATGAAGGCGGCGAAACAGCGCGCTTCCCGTTCGTGCCGCCTCCGCTGTGCACACTCAGAGATAAGTCACGATGACTGCATCGACGTTGCCGCTCTCCGCGTAACTGAAGCGTCTGGCTTACGTTTTCTCCGAAGACGAGTTTTGGGGAGACCGTCTCCCAGACCTGACTTGATTGCAACGCTTCGCGGGCGGCCATGCCGTAGGGCGCGTGTTCCGGGTTGGCGTTGGCGATTTTCCTGAACTCCGGGCGGGCGAGGTCTGCGACGCTCTCTAGTTTGAGCGGGCTGTCGGTGCGCGTCATGGTGACTGCTTCTTGAGGGCTTCAATAAAGCTGCTCGCTTCGTGCTTCGTCAGGTCATCGCGCGACTGTTTTCCCGTCAACTCCGTCAGGAGCTTGCGTTGCGCCTTCCGGTCTGCCGGGCGGAGACCTTCGAGCAAGGAGAGCATCTCTTCTTTCTGCGCCTCGGTTGCAGTCGGGTCATCAGCCTCGTGTGGGACGGGGGCGGGCGATGGCGCTTCGAGGGGCGCATTGGTGAATTTTTGTATCTCTTCACGGGAAGCAATCCCGCGTTTGGTTTCGAAATTAAGAAACGCCAGACTCCGCCCCACGGCGCTCGTCTCCGCCACCTCGATGTAGCTGTTGCGCTGGACGTATCCGGCATCTTTGTATTCATAAGCATGGCCGGTCGCCGCCGGGATCGCATCTTCGGAAGTGCGATACACCTCGGCACGAATTAAAACGAAACCGCTTTCTCGATCATGTTCAACAATCTGGGTCATTATCCGGCCTGCGGGGAATCGTTCATAAAACTTTTCGATCCGCTCGGCGACCGGAATGTAATCCTCGAATTTATCGTTGCGCGGCGGCGTTGGACGCGACATATCAATTCTCTCTCCTTCGGGTTGACGTTTACTGTCGAACTGCACTGGAAGACGCGATGACCAAATCGATTCAATCTAAACCTCGCCATATAATTTTTCAACATGGAAGGCGCCCGCATTGATCGCCCCTATCGCTCGACCTTATCCGTCGCCGCCGTCGATCCATTTAACTCAAACGCTCAATGCTTCGGTTCGCTGCCTGCCTCCGCTTCCGAACTTCTTGCGCGCTGTGGGACTTCGTAAATCAGGAAGTCGCGCGCCAACTCGGTTTGCGGAAAGATGGCGCGGGCTTGCTCTAGCAGTTCGGCGGGTTGGATGGGACTGTCCTTGACGTAACGCGGGCTGAAGTGCGTCAGGAACAGTTGGCGCACCTGTGCTTCTTGTGCCACACGAGCGGCCATCGTCGTGGTGGAGTGCAAACTTTGTTCGGCCAGCCGTTCATCCTGCGCGGCGAAGGTCGCTTCATGAATCAAGAGGTTGGCGTGCTCGGCAAGGGCAATTGCGTTGCGGCAGTAGATAGTATCCGTGCAATAAACGATTGAACGTCCCGGCTCCGTCGGGCCGCTGAAATCAACGCCGCTGATGGTGCGCCCATCGGGCAACTGCACGCTCTCTCCGCTTCTTAAACGCCCGTACAGGGGACCGGGCGGGATGCCTAGGGCAATCGCTTTTTCGACCTCAAATTTTCCGGGGCGGTCGCTCTCCGTCACCCGATAACCGAACGCCGTGATGCGGTGTTTGAGCAGTTCACAACGGACGTTGAAATGTGCGTCGCGATAGATGAGGCCAGGTTCGACCGTGTGAATGACAAGGGAGTTGGAAAGAGTCATCTGTGAGATTTGGCCGCACATCCTCACGTAATCTGCGAGACCGGCAGGGCCGTAGAGATGTATCTCCTGCGCCGGGCCGGCCAGGCCGCAAGTAGCCAGCAGTCCCATCAATCCGAAGAGATGATCGCCGTGCAGGTGCGTGATGAAGATGCGCGTGATGTGGCTGAGCTTGAGCGGCGTGTGTTGGAGTTGATGCTGCGTGCCTTCGCCGCAATCAAACAGCCACACTTCGGCGCGCTGCGGCAGGCGCAACGCCACGCTGGAAACATTGCGCGCCTTGGTCGGGACGCCCGCACTCGTGCCTAGAAATGTGATCTGCAAAGTTTGCTTAGTTCCCCGGTCGAAACGATTGACTTAAACATGAATTTGGCATAAGAGATTATCTGTTTGTACCCCCGAGTGCCAAAGGATTCCCCCATGCCGAACATTTTAATTGTAGACGACTCCGACATCTGGCGTCGCCTCGCTAAAGACGTGCTCAAGAAAAACGCCTACCGGATGTTTGAAGCCGACTCCGGCGAGCAGGCTCTGGCAATTGCCCGTGAGACTTCGCTCGATCTGATAGTTATGGATTACCGGATGAACCGGATGGACGGGCTGGAAACTTCACAAAGCCTGCGCGAAATTCCCGGTTTTCAACACGTCCCCATCATTCTCATCACGTCCGAAAATTTTCCGGGCAATTGCGAGCAAACCTCTGCGCCGCACGTTGACGGTTATATCGATAAAAGACACTTGATCAACGAACTCGACGATTGCGTCAAACTGCATCTTGCGCGAGACGCGCGCGTGGCTTGAACCGACGCGGTAATAAATGTACGCCATTCGTTCATGTTTCTTTTAACAGGCTTGTCAAATACTACGTTTGGTGCTACAGTGCGCGACCATATCGCATCTTTCCCCCAAAAATGGAACGGTGTGAGAAGCAAAGGCCAACCGCGTTGCGAGGGCGCGGTTGGCCTTTCGCCTTTCAATCACCCGGTCGAACAACCAAATCCAAATCGCGCCTTGGCCCTTCGCGCTCCAACTGCACTGGCAACTATCGTTTCACCCGGCCACACGTTTGCGCCGCCCAAGTTTCGTTGCTACTCTGTACAGCCGTTTGTCCAATCAATCCCAATTTATCGCGAGCATTAAGATGAGAAAATATTTACGCCTTTCAACTTTTTTACTTTCTTTGATTCTATTCCCTTCCGCTTGCAAGAAATCAACGAACGGGACGCCCCCCAACCAACCGGCCAATCCTCCTCCGGCGGGGGCGGCAACTTCCCCGTCTCCCGAGATGGATGAAGCCCTCAAAGAGATCGTCAAAGTTGATCAGGAATCCATTCGCCAGTATCCGAACGATTCCGCCGGCTATTACAATCTCGCCAACACGTATTTCACCGCCGGAAAATTTGAAGAGGCCGTTGAGCAATACCAGCAGGCCATCCGGCTGGAACCGAAGGACTCCGCCGCGCGTTTCGAGATCGGTCAATCCTACATGCGCCTGAAACGCTACGACGACGCGATTGCGGCTTTCAACGAGTCGGTCAAACTCAATCCCAAGAACGCCGACGCCTACCGCGAGTTGGGCGATGCCTATGTCAATCAGGAGCGCGCGAAGGAAGCTCTCGTTGCTTATCAAAAAGCTGTCGACCTCAAACCCGATCTCGCCGAAGCTCATTTCGGTTTGGGCAACGCTTATTTCAAGTTGAATCAAAACAAGGAAGCCGTGCAAGCCTTCCAACAGGCCGGACGCCTGAATCCGAAAGACACTGACACTTTCTTTAATCTCGGCAACTCCTATAGTCGTCTCAACCAATTCGAAGAGGCGATCCAGGCTTACCGGCAAGCGGTCGCCCTCAAGCCCGACGACGCGGAGGCGCATCTCCGCCTCGCCGTTCTTTATCTGGAAAAGGGCGATAAGGAAGCAGCCAACGCTGAGTACAACACGCTCAAAAACATGAACCCTCAACTCGCCGCGTTGTTGGAGCAGAAAATGAACGGGAAGTGACCATCAACCGCACACCGTCTTGATTATGTAATTCAACTGTAATTTCTTTGCAACCAAGCCGTGTGTTGTCTCATGTATATTCATCTCATCCTTTTACGATAACTGGACGGATAAAAAGAGGCGGCAGGCTTGGGGGAGTCTGACGCCTCTTTTTCCTTTTCTGCCACGTTACCTGCTCCGCTCTTTCCACGCATCCGGACGTTCTTCGATGAGAGCTAAGACAAATATTTGCGCCTTTTCCTTCATTGCCCGTGAGGCCACATAAAAGCGGCAACGGCTTCTCGCGTCTGTCGAATCCTATTGACTCGCAGCGCGATTTAGCATAGATAATTCCTGCTTCCCTGAGACGCTTCGTAGCGGGTCTAATCATGAAAAACCCATTCATTATTCCGATTTTTTTGCTCCTTGCTTTCGGCCATCTCAGTTGCGCCAAACAAAACAGCCAACCGGCGCACCAGGCGGCGGTCTCGAATAGCGCGCCCGCTACTACTGCCTCCACTGTCGCCGTGGCGAGCATCTCTCCGTCCGAAATGGCAACACTGCAACCGCCGTCCGAGGACGCGCCGGGTTATGTTGCTTTGGGCATCGAACTCTACAAGCAAAACCGCGACGAAGAGGCGGCGGAAGCGTTCAAGCAAGCCACCACGCTCGACCCCAATTTCGCCGAAGGCCATCTCAGACTTGGGTTGACTTATAAGACACTTGGCAAGCGGGAAGAAGCCGAAAAGGCGTATGAGCAGGCGGCTAAAACTTATGAAAAATTGCTCGACCGCGAGCCGAAAAATGCGGAAGCGCAATTGAGTCTGGGCGAGGCTTACAGCAAACTCGGCGAGTATCAAAAATCCATCGAAGCCTACCGGCGCGGAGTGCGGCTCACAGAACCTGACGCCGGCGTTTACTACGACATCGGACTCACCTATAACAAACTCGCGCGCTACGGCGAAGCCGTCACGGCCTTCAAAAAGGCGCTCGAAGTTGACCCGGATGATTATCGCGCGCAGGAAGCTTTGGAGCGGGCGCAGGCCGACGACCGCAGGCAAAAGGCGCGCATCGAAGAGGAAAAGCGAAAATTGCAGCGTCCTGCCAAAGCGAATGCCAATTCACCGAATGCCAACTCAGCCGCGGATAACAAAAACCAGCGTTCAGCGAATGTAAAAAACTAGACCGGAGAGGCGACTTGTCAGTCGTCGCTCCGGCCAATTTCAGTAGTTCAAGCGAGCGACTATCCTTCTCGTTCAACGCGCGCAGGTTTGCGCCCGCCCGCCGTCAATCGAATAAGTCGCGCCCGTGATCCACGCGGCGCGGTCTGAGGCCAGAAACAAAATCAACTCGGCGACTTCCTCCGCCGCGCCGACGCGCCCCAGCGGATGCGTCCCTCTTGAGTGTTCGAGGAACGCCGCATAAGCCTCTTCATTCATCCCGCCGCGCCGGTGTACCTGCGTTTGCACCACGCCGGGATTGACCGCGTTGACCCTGATCTTTTGGCCCGCCAACTCTAACGCCGCGCAACGCGTCAGTTGATCGACGCCGGCTTTCGACACGCAGTAAGCCAGCACGCCGGGAAACGCTCGCAATCCCGTCACGCTCGACACATTGACGATGTTTCCTGCTCGCTGCTCCAGATGCGGAATCGCCAGTTGCATGAGGTCAATTACCCCGCCCTGAAAGGGCGACGGCTTGTGTCTGCTCCGTAGCGACACTTTGGGGCGATTGACGAACTACTAAAGCACAGAAGTAACGCCCCGTAGCTAAGAGGTCATGCCTCAGAGCCACACCACGCGCACCGTTCAAATCCGCATTGATGCGGAGTCCGCAGTGGGCGCAGTTGAAGTTGGATTGAGAAGAACG
>JBPCIP010000197.1:0-9645 GCA_051006195.1 Pyrinomonadaceae bacterium | reverse complement strand
GAGGTGATTGGTGAGCGGGGATCGGGGGGCACGAGGGGACGGTTTGTAATGGTTCCTTCTTCCCGGCCCACCGCTCACTTTCTCGGTTTTGACACCCCTGCGAACGCATGTTAGTGTGAAGTTTCGCTCACCGGAAGGATAACCAATTATTGTGAGTTTTTATCATGGATAACGCCGTCATCGGACAATTCATCTTCTACATGGTGGCGCTCATCTTTTCGCTGTCGGTGCATGAGGCGATGCACGCATGGATGTCGAACCGCTTTGGCGACGATCTGGCTTATCATCAGGGGCGCATCTCTTTGAGTCCCGTCACGCACGTCGATCCGATTGGCACACTGCTGTTCCCGGCCATCGCGTTTTTCACTGGAGCGGCGTTGCTCGGCTGGGCGCGGCCAACTCCCGTCAACCCGTTGAAATGGCGCGACAAGCGCGTGGCAAACTTCTGGGTGTCGATTGCGGGCGTCCTCGGAAATTTAGCCATTGCTATCGTCGTCGGCCTGCTCATTCGCACCCTGTTCCACACGGGGCAACTGATTCCGCACCCCCGCTACTACTCGATCATTCCGGTCAATGCCGACTCATCGACGATGGAAGCGGTGGTGGCCCTGTTGAAAGTTTTCTTTGAGATGAACGTCGGGCTGGCTGTCTTCAACCTGTTTCCGATTCCCCCGCTCGACGGGAGCAAGATTCTTTCCAGCATCCTGCCTGAAAGTTTTGGCTCCGCCATCGAAGCCATCGAGCAGTACGGTTTCCTTATTTTGATTCTCGCGCTCTTCACCGGCGTCTTCGGCGCGGTGTTCGGCGTCGTCATCCCGTTCGCGTGGAACATCCTGTTCGTCGGTGTCTCTTAGCAATGAAACGCATTTTCAGCGGCGCGCAGCCGACCGGCAACATTCATCTCGGCAACTATCTCGGCGCGTTGCGCAACTGGGTCGAACTACAGCGCGAGTACGAAAGTTTCTTCTGCATCGTCAATCTGCACGCCATCACGCTGCCACAAGACCCGCCCCTGCTCGCGCAGAAAACGCGCGACCTCGCGCGCATCTATTTGGCCGCCGGCATCGATCCGCAGGTCTCCGTCGTCTTCGTTCAATCGGACGTGCCGGAGCATGCCGAACTGTCCTGGATTCTGAATTGCGTCACGCGCATCTCCGAACTCGAACGCATGACGCAGTTCAAAGACAAAGCGGGCAAGCACCGCGAGAGCGTCGGCGCGGGACTGCTGACTTATCCCGTGCTGATGGCTTCCGACATACTGCTTTACCAGACAGACCTCGTACCCGTCGGCCACGATCAAAAACAGCATCTCGAATTGACGCGCGATCTCGCCCTGCGCTTCAACCGCGACTACGGCGAAACGTTTCGTGTGCCCGAACCTTTCATTCCGAAAGTCGGGGCTAAAATCATGTCTTTGAGCGACGCGACGAAGAAGATGTCGAAGTCGGACGAAAATGTGAGCGGCAGCATCACGTTGCTCGACGATCCCGACACCGTGCGGCGCAAATTCAAACGCGCCGTCACCGATTCCGGCACGGAGATACGTTTTGACGATTCGCGTCCCGCGATCACTAATTTACTGACAATCTATCAAATCCTGACTGACAAACAACCCGCGGAAGTCGAAGCGAATTTCGCGAACAAAGGTTACGCCAATTTGAAATCGGAACTGGCCGACGTGACGATTGAGTTTTTGCGCCCGTTGCAAGAGCGCATTCACGGCTACAGCGATGCGGAACTTGACCGCCTGCTTGACGAAGGTCGCCGCCGCGCACAGGAGATCGCGCGGGCGACGCTTACAGACGTGAAGGCGCGGCTCGGCCTCGTCGGCGCGCTCGCGCGCTGTGTCTAATGGTAGCGAAGATGGATGAGATGACAGAGCAGACAGCCGGATCAAACGGGAGCGCGTCTGATGTTGCCGTGGCCGATACGCCGGGCAGCGCCGCCGTCGAGTCAATCGGTGACGCTCAGATTACATCGACTGAGGCCGCCGCCTTCGCTGCCCCGGAGAGCGCGGCTGGTGCGGCTGAGTCCGCCCCGTCGCTGAACGTCGCGGGCGCGCAACCGGAGATCGTGTCGGAGGGCGGCGAGGGCGGCGAGGAATTGAAGTTGTACCTCGGCGAGTTTGCCGGACCGCTCGATCTGTTGCTCTACCTGATTCGACAGGAACAGGTGGACATCTACGACATCCCCATCGCGCGCATTACGGATGAATACGTGCGTTACCTGCGCTTGATGCAGGACACGGACATCGCCGTCGCCAGCGAGTTTCTCGTCATGGCCGCGCAACTCATCGAGATCAAATCGAGGATGCTGTTGCCGCCCGACCCGCTCGCCGAAGTGGCGGGAACGCAAGGAGACGACCCGCGCCAGGAGTTGATCAAGCAACTGCTCGAACACCAGAAGTTCAAGGCCGCCGCGCAGATGCTCTGGTCGCGGGCCACGGTGGAGCAGGCTGTCTACGTGCGTGCGCCGATTGAGACGGACAAGTCGAACCCGGAAGTGTCGGCAGGCGTCTTCGATCTGCTCAAAATCTTTCAAGAGATACTCGCGCGCAAGAAGCAGGAAGTGCAGTTGGAGATCGAGCGCGACGAAGTCACGATGACGGAGATGCTCGAACGCCTGCGCAATATGATTCTCTCAACGGGCACGCTCAACCTGCGCCAGTTTTTCGAGCGTGCTGAGACGCGGCGCGAACTCGTGCTCGCTTTCCTCTCGGTGCTGGAGATCGTCCGCACCTCGGAGATCGTGCTCGTTCAGGAGGCAACTTTCGGCGACATCGTCGCCCGTGTGAACAGCTAACGTGGAAAAGCAATGAATAGAGAAGAGCAAGTGAACGAAGAGACTATCGTTGCTGAAACGGATGTCGCCGAGGCGGAATTTACCGGCAGCGCAGCGCCGCAGCACACAGATGCGGTGCAGAGCGTCGAGTTGCAGGATGCCTCAAGCAATCTAGCCGAGGGTGAATTGGCGGAGATGGACAATGATGAGGACGACGATGACAATGAGGACGATGTCATCATCTATGATGCCGATGCGGAAGACGCAGCGGAAAAACTGGCCGCGATGCGCCGGGAGATGTGGGACCAAGAGTTGAGCGGCGGGGCGGTCGAGGCGGATGATATTGCGCCCGGCGGTTCGCGCAGCATGTCGGATTTAATCTCGATCATCGAAGCCTTGATCTTCGTCTCGGAAGACCCGCTGACGGTCAAGACTTTGGCCGAAGTGTTGAAGGAAGATCGCGGGTGGATACAGGTGGCAGTGGAGGATTTGGCGAAAGAATTCAACGAACGAAACGGCGGCTTGATGCTGCGCGAGGTGGCAGGCGGCTGGCAGTTCGCCACGCGACCGGAGCATCACGACCATGTCCGCGCCTTTCTCAAGTCGCGCCCTTCGGCGAAACTCTCGCTCGCCGCGCTGGAAACGCTCGCCGTCATCGCTTACAAGCAACCGATCACCGTCCCCGAAATTTTAGAGATACGCGGCGTGCAATCGTCTTCGGCGATCAAGACGCTTCTGGACAAACGCCTCATCATCTCCAAAGGCCGCAAAGAAACGGTCGGGCGTCCGATGCTCTACGGCACGTCGAAAGAGTTTCTCATGCAGTTCGGCCTCAAAGACTTGTCCGAACTGCCGAACGTCGAAGACTTCGAGGACTTGGCGACCGGCGGAGCTTAAAAGCAGAGGCTAGTGGTCAGAGATTAGAGATCAGTAGTTAAGGAACAACTGATTTTTACTAACCTCTAACCTCTAACCTCTAACCTCTGAATTTATGGAACGTTTGCAAAAATTGATAGCGGCGGCGGGGATTGCTTCGCGGCGGCACGCGGAGGAGATGATCGCGGCTGGCGAGGTGACGGTTAACGGGAAACTCGTGACCGAACCGGGCACAAAGGCCGACCCGGCGCGCGACCACATCAAAGTGCGCGGTCGTCTGATCAATCCGCTGCTCGAAGCGCGCGAGAAAATCTACGTCCTGCTCAATAAGCCGCGCGGTTATCTGGCGAGTTTGTCCGACCCGGAAGAACGCCCGCTCGTGACGGAACTCGTGCCCGCGTCGCTCGGTCGCTTGCGCCCGGTCGGGCGTCTGGATTTCAACACGGTAGGGTTGTTGATCCTGACGAACGACGGGGAGTTAACGAACTACGTCACGGCGGCGCGCAACAACGTCCCGAAAGTTTACGAGGTGAAAGTGAAAGGCGTGCCGCCGGAAGAAGCCATCGAGCGTTTGCGACGCGGCATCCGTTTGGACGACGGACAGCGCACCGCCCCCGCGCAGATCAGGCGGACGGGCGAGACTGGAACGAACGCGTGGTATGAAGTAGTTCTGCATGAGGGACGCAATCAACAGATCAGGCGCATGTTCGACGAGATCGGCCACTCGGTCTTGAAACTGCGCCGCGTCGCCATCGGTTTGCTCCGTGACGAACGTCTGCCGACTGGTAAATGGCGGCTGCTCAGTCCGGCGGAAGTGGCTCGCTTCAAGACGAAAGCGGCGAAGAAAAGACCCGCCGCAGCGAAGCCTCAAGCGTCAACTAAAAGCGGCGGCGCGGGTACGGGAAAGCGCAGAAGTTAAGGTACAATATTCGGTCAGACGAACAGCGGCGCAGGCGGGTAGTTGCTTGTAAGGTCTGTCACTACTGTCCGTCTCTTTTTGTGTGTTCATGAGCAGGGGGCTTGAGCAGCGGTATGAACTTTGAATTGAGCGAAGAGCAACAACAGGTCAAGATGAGCGTGCGGGAATTTGCCGAGGGCGAAATTGCCCCGCATGTGAGAGAGTGGGACGAGACGCAGCATTTTCCCGTCGAACTGCTGCCGAAGTTGGCCGAACTCGGATTGATGGGCATCATCTTTCCAGAGCAGTACGGCGGCGCGGGGATGGGCTACATCGAGTATGCAACCATCATCGAGGAGCTTTCTCGCGTTGACGGTTCAGTTGGCATCTCGGTCGCCGCGCACAATTCGCTCTGCTCGAATCACATCTATATGTTCGGCACGGAAGAGCAGAAGCAGAAGTATCTCGTGCCGCTCGCGCAAGGCAAACACCTCGGCGCATGGGGATTGACGGAGGCCAACGCCGGTTCGGATGCTTCGGGCACGCGCTCGACCGCCGTGAAAAAAGATGGCGGCTGGATCGTCAACGGCTCGAAGAATTTCATCACCCACGCGATTCACGGAGACACCTGCGTGGCTGTTGCCGTCACGGATCGCTCACTGCGGACGAAGGGCATCACCGCCTTCATCTTCGAGAAGGGCATGAAAGGTTTCAGCCCCGCGAAGAAAGAGGATAAGTTGGGCTTGCGCGCTTCGGAGACGGCGAGCGTCGTCTTTGAAGATTGCTTTGTGCCGGACGAGCATCGTCTCGGCGAAGCGGGCTTAGGATTCATTCAGGCGATGCAGATTCTGGACGGCGGGCGTATCTCCATCGCCGCGCTCGCGGTCGGGATCGCACAGGGCGCGTATGAATCGGCTCTCAAGTATTCCAAAGAGCGGCAACAATTCGGCAAGCCTATCTCCGAGTTTCAAGCGATTCAGTTCAAATTGGCGGATATGGCGACAGAGATCGAGGCCGCGCGATTGTTGATGTATCGCGCCGCATTTTTGAAAGATCAGGGCAAGAAGGTGACGAAGGAATCGGCGATGGCGAAGGTCTATGCTTCCGAAGTGAGCGTGCGCGTCTCGGAAGAAGCGATCCAGATTCACGGCGGCTACGGCTACACGAAAGACTACCCGGCGGAAAAATACTGGCGCGACTCGAAACTCTGCACCATCGGCGAAGGCACATCGGAAATTCAGCGCATGGTCATCGCGCGGCAGTTATTATCCTAAACTGATTTTGCATGGCAGTGTTGCTCTGGATCATTTTATGGGAAGTAAAGAGACAGTGAGCATTGCTCTCCCTGGCCGTTTAAGCTTCACCTACAGCGGGGTGAATGATTTCGACCGCTTCTTGCGCTTGTTCAATTGGTCGTTGGAGAATGTTCCTGTAGAGATTGATTTTCGCCAGTGTAAAAATGCTAATTATCAGGCTCTTTCTCTCTTCGTCCTTTACATCTGGCATTTAAGAAAGAAAGGTTGCCAGGTTGCGTTTCTCTATGGAGAGCGGGAATCTAACAGTGCGACTACCATGTGGTACCACATGGGAGCACAGGGGATTTTTCACGTTTTGAACGACGAAGGTGAAAATTTTCATGGAAAGCCTCACAAGCCACTGTTAGCAATCAGAAATTTTAATGAGGATTTTAGAACCGCCCTAGAGAAAGCTGAAAATTATACCAGCGCTCTTGATATAGAGTATGAAAAAACACTCAGATATATCCTCTCGGAGTTGCTCTATAACACCTTGGAACACGGGAAAAGTTGGCAACACATTCCTTCGCTGCTGCAATTCAATTGGTATCAGAAGAGACATGAGTTGTCCTTCGTTATTGCAGACTTAGGTGTCGGTATCAAAAAACATTTGAGTCAGTCCTACTCAGGCTTGGGGGGTGATGTAGAGGCAATTCTGCTTGCTCTGAAACCTCAAGTTTCTGGAACATTTAATGGAAGTGGACAGATGTATGCAGCCAAGAATAATGCCGGCGTCGGCTTGTACTTTTCGAGCAACATCGTAAAAAGATTGCATGCCAACATGTACATGGTATCCGGCAACGGCTTGGTTCATGTTTCCCCGACAGAGGTGACGCACAAAGAATTAAGATCATCTTGGCCCGGAACGTTTGTTTATGTGACGCTGAGACTCGGAACCATACCTGATCTGAACTTACAGAAAATAATGGCGGAATTTAGAGAGGCTGCGACCACAGAGTTGGCGCGGGCGAACTCGAACGAGCAGAAGAATATTTTTTACTTTAATGTAAGAAATTATTTCGGTCGTTACGCTGAAGATAAACAGTTAGCTATTAAGCTAAGAGACGAAAAAATACTACTGGCAATTGAAGAAGGAAAATCCATCACTGTTGACTTTGAAGAAGTCATTTCTGCGCCCCACAGCTTGTTGAATGCGCTTCTAGCAACACCAATTCAAAGACTTGGTTTAGCGGCTTATAAAAAAATCAAAGTAATTAACGCATCACCAGAAATCCGCGAAACGGTTGATTTCATAATGGATGAGAATACGTCTTTGGCTTAATCGTTCAGTTTAATGAATGCAGCGACTATGAGCACCGAACTTGAGCGCATCCTCGCGGGGGAGGCAAGGGCGGTGGCGCGCGCGATTTCAAAAATTGAGGATAATGTGGCGGGCGCGGCCTCGTTGATGAAGTCGGTTTTTCCGCACACGGGGCGCGGCCTCGTCGTCGGCATCACGGGTGCGCCGGGAGCGGGGAAGTCTTCGCTGGTTGACCGGCTCGCCAATTTATATCGAAGGCGCGGCGAACGCGTCGGGATCGTGTGTATCGATCCGTCGAGTCCGTTTTCGGGCGGCGCGATTCTCGGCGACCGGATCAGGATGCAGACGCTCGGACTCGACCCCGGCGTTTTCATCCGTTCGATGGCGACGCGCGGGCATCTCGGCGGCTTGTCGCGCGCCGCCGTCGATGCCGTGGCGATTCTCGATGCGGCGGGATTCGATAAAATCATCGTGGAGACCGTCGGCGTCGGGCAGGACGAGGTGGAGATTGTGAAGACGGCTGACGTGTCGGTAGTCGTGCTCGTGCCGGGAATGGGCGACGACGTGCAGGCGCTCAAGGCGGGCATCATGGAGATCAGCGATGTGTTCGTTATCAACAAAGCCGACCGCGACGGCGTGCTGCGCACGGAGAAGGAGCTCGAAGCCATGCTCTCGCTCACGATGCGCCCTGACCTTTGGCAACCGCCTATCGTCAAGACCGTCGCGACCGAAAACAAAGGGCTGGAAGAACTGGCCGGGGCGATTGCGAACTATCGTGAATACCAGCAACACGCCGAGGCCAGCCTCACGCGCCGCACCTCCATCGCGCGCTGGCGCATCCTTGAACTGCTGCGCGAGGAACTCGTGACGCGTGCCATGAACCGCGACGGCGCAGACACCCAACTCGATGTCCTCGCCGCCGACGTGGCGGAAAAACGGCGCGATCCTTATTCAGCGGTGGAAGAAATTATCAAAACTGTCAGTGGTCAATAGTTCGTGGTCAGTCGTTTCGCAAGTAACTTGCACAAGCTGGATGAACGCGGATTGAGTAGAGAACAACGGACAACTGACGACGGGCAGCGAACACATCTGATGAAAATCGAACATATCGGAATCGCGACTCATAAGATTGACGATGCGCTATTGTTCTGGCGTGATGCGCTGGGATTGCGGGTGGTGGAGACGGAGGAAGTGGCGGAGCAGGGCGTGCGAGTGGCGATGCTACAGGTGGGCGAGCCGCGCGTGGAATTGTTGGAGCCGACGAGCGAGTCGTCTCCGATAGCGAAGTTTTTGGCAAAGCGCGGCGCGGGCATCCATCACATCGCCGTGCGCGTCGAAGACATTCGCGCGACGTTGCAACAATTGAAGGATCAGGGCGCACGTTTGATCGACGACGCGCCGCGCGTGGGCGCGGGCGGCTGCCTTGTGGCCTTCGTTCATCCGGCGACGGCGGGCGGCGTGTTGCTCGAATTGGTCGAGCATACCGGCGGCGGCGATCATGAATCTGAAAAGGACGGGTAGTAATTTGAGTTCAACGACCAGAGCCGCGCTCGCGCTCGCATTCTTCTTTATCGTTCCGACTAGTCTCTCCGCGCAAAGACCACGACGCGGGCGTGCCGAGAAGACACAACCACAGAGAGTTCAGCGCACGACGACACCTCCTGCGGCGACGGGCGTCAATCTTTCCGCACAGGACCTGCGCCTGCTGCTCGACGAATTGGGCGTCTCGTCGCGGGAGCGGGCGCAACTGGCTGCTAATGCAGAGCCGCGCCGGAAGTTTGCCAAGGAATTGCGCGAGATGTTTGCCGTCGCCGAAGAAGCGAGAACTGCGGGCTTGGCTGAGCGTCCTGCTATCAAAAATCAGTTGGAGTTTTCCCGCACCTTCGTCATCGCACGGCGGTATGCCGGCAGAGCGCAGCGGGCAGCAGCAGCAGCGGGACAGGCGACGACAACGGGCGCGGCCACGCCGGAGCCGGGCGCGTCTGCGGCGGAAATCCCGGCTTTCGTCAAGGAGCCGGGACAGGAGCAGAAGTTTCAAGCGTTCTTGCAGGACTACTTGCAGACCCGCCCGCGGGCGGAGCAGGCGAGAGCGCCGACCGAAGCGCAGCGCGAAACTTTGCGGCAGCAGTGGGCGGGAATTATTCTGGACGCACGCAAAGGCGTCGCCGCCGGGATAGGTCAAGAGCGCGCCACACAAGTGTTGTTGATGTACCAGCAGGCGAGTTTGCTGGCGGAACAGTATCTTGAGGGGACACTCAAAGCACGCGCCGCCGCGACTGAAGCGGAAATAGAAGCTTACTTTGCTGAGCATCCCGAACTCGATCCGAAGCAGGCGAGAGCCAAAGCCGAAGACGTGCTCAGACGCGTGCGGGCGGGTGAGGATTTCGCCGCGCTCGCCAAAGAGTTTTCCTCCGATCCGGGAAACAAGGACAAGGGCGGCGACCTCGGCTGGTTCGGGCGCGGGATGATGGTCAAACCGTTTGAGGAAGCGGCCTTTGCGCTCAAGCCGGGGGAAACCAGCGACCTCGTCGAGA
>JBPCIP010000196.1:0-7657 GCA_051006195.1 Pyrinomonadaceae bacterium | reverse complement strand
TCTTCCACCACCGAAGCCGACTCGACCGTGCCCGCCTGCGCGAACAATTGCTGCAAATCCTCGCTCGAAGTCTGGAATGCGAGATTACCGACGTAAAGTTTCATAGACATGTAGATGTACCTCTCCTCTGATAGGAGTGTTGAGAGAAGCTGCGAATCGAAGGTGGCTTAGGAGTAACGGTAGGTAACGAAAGCTCTTGGATTGTGTGCTCAGCAACTGAGCGGCTTCTAATTGTTTGAATCAGCCTTCTCCCACATCCTCCGAAGCGCTCGCGGTCGCCAATTGCCCGACCCGACGCGCATCACCGTTGATGTGTCAGAGAAAGTAACTGTCGTCTATGATGCACTAATCAAGCCATAAGATGCAAGGCGACAATTCGGCGACGGCGTGCAAGAGACGTTCGCGGTTCGCGGGAGAACGCAAAAGATACGCGGTTTCATCGCGCTCGGAGACGGCGATCTCGATCTCTTTAATCTTTGAACATCGCCTTAAGCGCATCGAGGAAATTCTGATCGAGTTCGTCGGCTTTCACATGCTAGACCGCGTCCATGACTGGCTCCTTACGTTGTTTTCGCTGGCGTTGGCTTACCGCTTTTCGCTTCCGACAATATACGGACGCGGCGCACTTCAGCCATTGTCTCAAGCTTCGATCAACGCAATCTCATCATCCGTCAAATTGTAGAGTTCATAGACGAGCGCATCGATCCGGTGGTCAATGGCGGCGCACTTGTGCTCGTAGAAACGGCGGTCGCTGTCGGTACGCGCCCCTTGCAATTGGCGCTTCGCGGCGAGCATCCCTTCGACAAGCGACACCACGCGGTCATGACGCTCGCGGTCGGCTTTGCCGGAAGAGTTAATAACAAGCACGGGAAACCCCTCAAGGTATTGTCCAAAGAAACGCAGATAAATTTCCGCCTTACCTTCAAGTCCGGCGCAAACAAAAGAAAAATAGAACCGTCCGATGCGAGAATTGAGCAGAGCAAGCAAGTACAAATCGGGACGCGGGATGAAGTAAGTTGTGTTTGAACTAAAGAAGCCTGTTTCATCTAAAGCGAAGCGCGGCGTTGTCGCAATGTCAGGGAAAATTATTTTCCTTGCTTCCATGATAGGCGCAAAATTGAATTGCGGTTGCTGAAGTTCATACCATGCTTGTTTCGTTGCGCGCTTCTCCAGCCGCTGTTTGAAAGGACGTAAGTGTTCTTTAACGGCGGGATATTTTTTGATATTGATTCCGTGGTGCGTGTAGATCAAAAAGAGGTCTTTGGATTCGATTTGATAGCGGCGCACGTCTCGCCCATTGAGAAACGGCTTGATTATCTGCGCGGCTTCGGGATTGCGCCTGATGATCTCGTCGCGCGTGCCGGCATCTATGGTAAAGGCTTCGGTGAGTCCTGATACAACGCCTCTACACACCTGCCCGCCGTAGTAACTCTTCAACGGCTCGCCCCGCGCTTGAAGTTTGAGAAAGAGATTTTCTCTCTCTCGCTTGGCGAAACTCCAAACAGGTTGGGCAAGAGACGCTATATCAACTTCGTATTCGATCTCTTTAATTGCTTGTGCGACAGTCAGAGTGCTGTTTGTCACATCAGCGAATGCCTCAAGCGTCATCGGTGGAGAATACATAACCCTTCGATTGCCGGCCTTATCATTTGAAGTAAGCAAAACGAGTGTTCGCACCGTCGGCCCTGTAAAAACCGGCAAACCGGCAAAATCAACAATTCTTTCGATACCAGCCTTATTTCTTAGGAACGCTCGTAGTGGGCTTCCATAATTCGCCCGCAGAAACTTGTTGGAGACGATTACTCCATAACGCCCGTCCGGTTTCAGAAGTCTATGTGCGCGCTCAATGAAATATGCGTAAATATCCGAACGCTCATCGTGCGAGTCATAATTCTTTTTCAAATAGTTCTTAACGTTCCTGAGTGCTTCCATACGAATGTAAGGCGGGTTGCCGACAATCGCATCGAAGCCGCCGCGCCGCATCACTTCGGGGAACGCCTGCGCGAAATCCAACGGATAAAGTTTGCGCTCCTCGTCGCTCTCGAAAAGCTGCCCGTCTAAAATGTCCCACCCGATGAGCGAGTTGCCGTGAATCACATTCCGGTCGAGCGCGGGCAACATCGTCTCGCGAAATTCCAGTTGATGCCCTTTCGCGCTCGCCGTCGTCTCGTCTTCCAGAAGTTTCAGAAACAACGAGAGTTGCGCCACCGCAACGGCCTGCGCGTCCAGATCGACGCCGTAGATGTTGTTCAGCAAAATCCGCTTGCGCTGCTTGAGCGCGAGGCGTAGCGTGCCGTCCGCGTTCTCGACGCACCCGGCTTTGATGGCCTTCCGGCGATGCTCCGGCTCGTTGTAATAAGTCGTGTGATGGCGCAACAGTTCGTCGTAGACGCCCAGCAGAAATGAACCCGAACCGCATGCGATGTCCGCGAAACGCATCTCCGCCATCTGCTCCGGCGACTTGCCCACGATGAGTTTGCCGATGGTGTGCTCCACGATGTAGCGCACGATGTATGCGGGCGTGTAATAAACGCCGCCCGCCTTGCGCACCTCCGGCTTTGGTTCGACGCGCGCCCGCTTGTCCGTCGTCGTGATGACCTTGCCTAAAAATCGCTCGTAGATGCTGCCGAGAATATGCACGGGCAGCGAGTTGAAATCGTAAGGCGAATCGGTGTGCGCCAGCCGCCCGCGCACGCCCGCAAAAGTCTTTTCATCAACGATGAAATCAGGGCTGTCGATGATCGCGTGACGCTTGAAGATGATGCCGTTATAGATGCGGTCAAGCCGCGCGGACTCGTTGACGAAATCAGCCCATGCCGCGCCGCGCCCGCCGAGTTTCGCCATTATCGCGTCCGGCTCGATCAATTTGTCTTCCAGAAAACGCATGAAGACGAGCCGGTCAATCGTGCGTTGCGTGGCTTCGGTGAGTTCCTCGCCGTTCAGGTGCGCGTTTCTGTTTTTGAACGCGCGGGCGAGTTCTTCGCGCTGGTCGTCGAGTTCCTGTAAAAAATCCTCGTCGACGCTTTTGTTGCTGCCGCCGGAGACTTTCCTGTGCGCGGCCTTGCCTTTGGGCTTCGGCAGCGTCGCGGCGTACTTCTCCAACGACCTGTCGAAGACCGCTTCGCGCGAAAACAGGTAGTAAATCTCTTTGAATCGGCTGGCGTCGGCGTAATCCGTGTAATGGAACTTTTGCACGGCGCGTTCGAGCGCAAACTGCACGTCGGGCTTATAGCGGCAATCGAGGACGCGGAACTGCTCGAAGTCCGTGAGGACGCAGAGCGCGGCCTGCGCGTTCCAGCCGTAGCGGATGGTCTGAAAATAGTCGTCCGCGTTGTCGATGTTGCGCGCGGGCTTTTTCGCTTCGACGAAGAAACGCACATCGCGGAAGTTGGGCGCGAGGAAAGCATAATCAGCCCGCTTCCTTCTGCCCTTCACGTCCACGTTGCGTTCAACCTTCACATCCTGCTCGTAAGGGTTAGTCTGTTGCTCGTGGTTCACGTCCCAACCGAGCGCGATCCAGAATTTATCAATGAAATCTTTGCGCACATCCGACTCGGAATAAGCGGGCGCGGTGTAAGTCTTTTCGTGTTGCTGAAAGTCGGCCACGAGTTTGCCGGCGCGCTCGAACGCCGTCTCGAAGTTTGATTGTGTCATGTGAGAAGAACCCGATTTTGTGCGGAGTTTGTGGCACAAACGCTTAATTTTTGCCCGTCCATGATACCCTAACACGCTCGATGAACCACATCCGGACTGCTACCAATTCATTCGTCTTGCGCGTTGACTTATGGGAACACTAAACATTGATCGTTATCACGCGACGATGGGCGACGCCTCTTACAAGGAAGCGGCGCGCCTGCACGATAAATCCTTAAGCGAGGCGGAGGCCACTTTCTACGTCACGCAGCGCAAAATCCCCTTCGCGCCCTGCCTCGGCCACGAGCGGCTGGTGCGCCTGCTCGTCGATAGCGGCATCGACCGCCCGCGCCTGCGGTTTCTTGAACAGGATCGCGGCGGCCTGGGTCTGTTCGCGAAGGCGTTTGAGGACGTGAGTTTCATCGGGGCGGTGCGCGCCGTGCGCCCGGCCACGATCATGTTCGCGGACGAGCCGTTCGCGGACATCATGGGCGCGTTCGGGTTGACGCAAGCGCAGGAGATCAAATTTGAGCACGCCTTCGATCTGCCGATGACGACTGCCGCCCTCGCCATGCAGTTTCGCATGGCGGCGGGCGACCATCGCTGGCTCTCCGATTTCAGTTTGCGGCGCAACGGCGACATCGAGCGCGCCGTCGAAGTCGCCACCTCCGCTTTCATCGGCGGTTTCAACGACACGTCGAACATGGAGGCCGCGCACCGTCACGACATCCCGGCGGTCGGCACCTCCGCGCACTACTGGCAGCAGGCTTACATCGAATACATCGAAGAACCGGAGATCGAGCCGCGCACCGGATGCCCCAAACATTTCGAGCAAGTCGCCTTCGAGCGTTGGCTCGACGCCAACCCGCAAGGCACGACGCTCCTGCTCGACACCATTGACGTGCATACCGGCGCGGCGCACGCCGCGATGGCCGCCACTTCCAGCAAGGAACGCCGCCGTGCCTTTAAAGGCTTCCGCGTCGATTCGGGCGATCTCGCCAAACTCGGCGCGTGGTGTCTGCGCTTTTTCGAGGCCAACAATTTGCCCGGCCTGATGCCGGTGTTGACGGGCGACCTGGACGTTGAATCCGTGCGCCGCATTGTCGCAGAGTTTCCGGGGGCGGCGGGCTTCGGCGTCGGCACGAAACTTTCCGGCGAAGTGCAACGCATCGCCGGCGTCATCTTCAAGCAATGCTTGATCGAAGGCCGCCCGACGCTCAAAGCATCCAACACGCCGGAGAAGTCTACGCTGCCCGGTCTGCTGCAAGTCTTTCGCGGCGCGGACGCCGACGGCAACTATATCGGCGACCTCATCGGCCTCGACGAAGAGGAAGTAGCGATCCCCGGCGCGGCGAGCGTCGAACGCCTGCTCGTCCCCTTCTGGGAGCGAGGCCGCTACGAGTCGATTCCTTCCATCACCAAACAGAAAGCCTTCGTTGAAGAACAGCGGGTGCGCTTCCCGGACATCGAAAACTATCCGCACGCCTTAAGCAACAAACTCCGCGCCTTGCGCGACACCCTGACGGCGCGAATGCGCGCAGATGAATCAAACTGGCGTGCAATCTTAAACGTGCCCGAAGACCTGGCCGCCGCGCTCGCTTAAAATCTTTCCTTCCACAGCCAAGTATGCCCGAAACATCCCCCCTAACGGTCAACTGGTCGAAGAGAAAACTGCGTCTCTTCAAATTCGCCTTGCTGCTCGCCGCCTTGCTGTGCGGCCTGCTCATCGCGGAGACCGCACTGCGGTTCGTCGGCTTCTCCTACCCGGTCTTTTACACGATTGACACTGTGCGCGGCTACGCATTGGAGGCGGGCGTCTCCGGCTGGTATCGCAAAGAGGGCACGGCTTTCGTTCGCATCAACAGCGATGGCTTGCGCGACCGTGAACACACGAAAGCGAAACCCGCGAACACCTTCCGCATCGCGCTCATCGGCGATTCTTACGCGGAGGCACTGCAAGTGCCGCTCGAAGATGCCTTCTGGGTCCGCATGGAAGGGCGACTCCAAACCTGCGCGGCGCTCGCCGGAAAGAATCTCGAAATCATCAACTTCGGCGTCTCCGGCTACAGCACGGCGCAGGAACTCCTCACACTGCGGGAAAAGGCCTGGGACTATGCGCCCGACCTCATCCTGCTCGCCATGACCACCAACAACGACATCACGGACAATTTGCGCGCGTTTAAGAAGACCGACCAGATTCCCTACTTCGTCTACCGCGATGGACGACTCACGCTCGACAATTCTTTTCGCGAATCGCTCACCTTTCGCCTCCGCAACTCCGCGCCGGGACGCGCTGCCGAATGGATCAGAGATCACCTGCGCGTCATACAGGCTTTTCATCAAGCCCACTACGCGCTGAAAAATTACCTCGCCGCGAGAAAAATGCCCGCCCTGATTCAACCTGTTCACGCGGCCCAGACAACTAATTCGCAGGCAGGCAACGCTCGACCGGCAAACGCCCCCGCGACGACGAATGCCGTCATCGTCTCCGACGAACTCGGCATCGATAATCTCATCTATCGCGAACCTGCGGACGCCAGATGGGAGGAAGCGTGGCGCGTGACGGAAGCATTGCTCCTGCTCATGCGCGATGAAGTGCGCGAGCGCGGCGCACAGTTTGTGGTCGTCACGCTCAGCAACGGCGTGCAGGTCCACCCGCAACCGGCGGCGCGCGAAGCCTTCATGCGGCGCGTCGGCGCAACCGACCTCTTCTACCCCGACACGCGCCTCAAATCTCTCGGCGACCGCGCGGGCTTCCCCATCATTACCCTTGTCCCCGCGCTCCAACAGTACGCCGAGCAACATCAGGTTTTCCTCCACGGCTTCGGACGCGACATCGGCAACGGCCACTGGAATCGCGACGGCCACCACCTCGCGGGCGAACTGCTTGCGCCGACGCTTTGCGACGTGATCGGAAAAGGCTACCCTTAACTTCCGAATGAGTGTTACAAGTTTTCAAGTGAGGTATACAGCAGATGGTGACTATTACATTTCCTGATCGTGAAACGGAGAAACGAGCGTTGGCCTTTTTGCTGGGACGCTTTTCCGGGCGCGTGCTGCGTTCAGGTGAGCATATAGTGCCTGAGGCGGCGCTTGAGGCTTTGGCCGACCAAAATATTCCTTTTATCGTGAAGGGTAAAACAACTTATGAGCAGCAGGTGGCGGCGATTCGAGGTCTTGCTTCCCCTTGCAGTTTAACGATGGTGAGTTATCGCATTGAGATCGAATAGCACAGAGCGAAGTCTTATTAACAGGCAAAACAGGCGTATTATCTGAAAGCAATCGGTGTCACAGCGGTTGGAATGCTTTCGCATCTCAAATAAGCAAAAGGAGATCATCACTATGGCGGATCAGAAAGACAAGGCACGAGAGAAGAGGCAGCAGGAAGAATCCGGCGGCAGCGATCAGGATGACAGACAAACGACGGGCCACGCCTCCAGCGGCGGCAACATGGGTGCCGGAAAGTCAGGCAAAGAAAACATGGGCAGCGAGAAGCCCAGCGACGAGGAGGGGATGGGCAGTCAGAAGCCCGGCGACTCTTAGCTCACAAAACAATAAGGATTTTCGCTTGTCAAAGGCTGCGGGCAAATGAATCCGGGCGTTAATATTCGCACTTGAAAGACTCGCTCGAAACGCGTCCCGCCAGACAATCGAAAATGTCTGGCGGGATGTTTGTTGTGCGTTGCTCTTTTTCCAGAGCGACTCTCAGGAAGCGGGCACGTTCATCTTCAACGTGCGGACGAGGAAGCCCCACATGTCGGAGATTTCTTCGATGCTCTTGGAGATGGGTTTGCCCGCGCCGTGTCCGGCCTTGGTCTCGATGCGGATGAGGACGGGCGCGGGGGAGGCTTGCGCCACCTGCATCGTCGCCGCGAACTTGAAGCTGTGGCCGGGTAACATCAAGAGAGGGTCGTGTCTCAGAATTTATGCTGGGGTGAAATGAAGGCTCGGACAAGCTATTCTTCGAGGCGTGAGCTACGAAGAAGTTACTTGTCCGAGCTGTGCCTCTCGACACGTCAAGAAG
>JBPCIP010000195.1:0-6245 GCA_051006195.1 Pyrinomonadaceae bacterium | reverse complement strand
ACAGAAGTAACGCCCCGTAGCTAAGAGGTCATGCCTCAGAGCCACACCACGCGCACCGTTCAAATCCGCATTGATGCGGAGTCCGCAGTGGGCGCAGTTGAAGTTGGATTGAGAAGAACGCGAACCGCTATGCAAGCACCGCGAGCAACCTTTGGACGTCTAAGCCGGATTGACCGTAGCGACTTCAACGCCTGCGGCGGCTGCCTTGTATTCGACAAAGCTACGAAGTTGGGCGAACGACCAGCCGTGCAGGTGTCTGGTCATCAACCGTTTCGCTCGCCCGCGTATGCCGGTCAAATCTTCCAAGACGATGCGCTGCCCGTTCTGCTTGGCGTGGGCAACGATGCTCTTGCTGATGCAGTGATTGGCGTCCATGACAAATCTATTCTCGCGTCCAGAGACACGCCGCAACCCGCGCTTGGCGGTGCGACTGCCATTGGCTTGGAGACTAGACCTTGTAGATTGAAACAAACGCTTCTTGTGGCGCATATGCTTCGCCGTGTGGAAAGCCTTGTCCGACGTGACCGCGACGCGCTTCACGCCCAAGTCAACGCCCAAGCTACCGGATGGTTTCGAGACTTCGGGCGCGTCCGTGTTGACCGCGATGTGCAGGTAAAACTCACCGTCGCGAAATATCAGGTCTGCACTACCGATCTTCCACGTTCGCAACTTCTCGCGCATGGCGGCAGAGGTTTGAACCTCACCGGAGATACGTCCCTTCGGACAAACCGTCAATGTCGCTTCGTGAAAGTCTCGCTTGAAAGTCAGCGTGCGCGAGTCGTAGCGAACCGACGAAAGCGGTTTGAACTTGTGCTGCTTACTGCGTTCGCGGGTGAACTGTTCAGCAACTTTCGCAATCGCGTTGATGACGTGCTGCGACGGCAAGTTGGTTTGTTCGCGCACTTGATTGTAGGTCGCGTGGTGCAAGTCATAGCGGCGATGCAGCTTTTCATTGAAGCCGATTTCAGCAATCAAATTACAAGCCTTAGCAAACTCACGCATCGTCGCCTTCAATTCTTGTGCGCCGTGCGGAGTGACTACCAACTTGCACTTGATAACGTGGTGAAGTTTCTTCATGCGCTAGTTATACCACTGGCAAGCGTCTGTGCAACTTTGAATCCTAAAGATGAGTGGCGTTTCCTCTTCGGCTTAAAAGCCGAAGTCTCCACGCCGCTCGTGGAGGTTTTCGGATGAAAGTCTTACGTTCAACTCGCAATCTCACGCTCGTGCTGTTGGGAGTCCTCGTCTTCGGCTGCGACCATAGCGCCAGCGATTCTTCCTCTTCACCTGCCAACGCCAACTCCGCTCCAGAGGCCGGTCCGGCGCTCACGATTCGGGCGAGCGATTCACCCACCGGAGCCGATAGCCGCGAACCCGAACTCCACGCGACCGCCGATGGCCGGATCATCCTGAGCTGGATGGAAAAAATCGGAGGCCAGCGCTACGCATTACGCTTCGCGAGGCGGGACAACGCGGGCTGGTCCGAGGCGCGAACCGTCGCGGAAGGCGAAAACTGGTTCGTCAACTGGGCGGATTTCCCCTCCGTGGTCGCGCTCCCAGACGGCTCGCTCGCCGCACACTGGCTGGTGAAGAGCGGCCCCGGCAGCTATGCCTACGACATTAACATCGCCAGGTCGAAAGACGGGGGCCAGACCTGGGGTAAACCTGTCGTCCCGCACGGTGATAAAACGCAGACCGAGCATGGGTTCGTCTCGCTAATACCGTTGCCGGACGACCGCGTGGGAGCAGTGTGGGTTGATGGTCGTAACCTCAAGGATGTTAAAGAAGGAGGCGACGAGCACGCCCCACTGCCCGTGAGCATGACTTTGAGGTATGCGGCGATTGACGCCGACGGCAGACTCTCCGACGAGACGCAACTCGACGAGCGCGTGTGCGAGTGCTGCCAGACTTCAGCCGCCCTCACTTCCGCAGGCATCATCGCTGTCTACCGCGACCGCTCAGAACAGGAAGTTCGCGATATCTACACGGTGAACCGGCAGGGCGGAAGCTGGAGCGCGCCCCGGCCCGTCCACACGGACAACTGGGAGATCAACGGCTGCCCCGTGAACGGGCCATCGGTCGCCGCCGACGGGCAGCGCGTGGCGGTCGCCTGGTTTACGGGAGCCGGCGAAGCATCGCGCGTCAAAGCAGCTTTCTCCGGCGATGCGGGCGCGACCTTCGGCCCGCCCTCTGTGGTGGACGACGGCGAAGCCGCCGGGCGCGTTGACGTGTTGTTATTGCCCGACAATTCGGCGCTCGTCTGCTGGATGTCGGGCACGGCTGACGGCGGGGCGATCAAAGTGCGGCGCGTTCGCCCGGACGGTGCGCTGGGCCCGGTCGCGGTCGTCTCCGAAATTGACATCGGGCGTGCGAGCGGCTTCCCGCGAATGGCGCGCCTCGGCGACGAGGTGCATTTCGCCTGGACCGAATTCGGCAAGCCCTCACGCGTGCGCACGGCAACGGCTAATATCAGCGCATTCAGATCGATACGTTGATGCTCGACGCCAGATATGAAAGGCGACATTCCCCTCTTGACTCTGTAGATGAATACAGACTTTATACTTTACCTGAGAATCGAAAGGAGAACTTCAGACGATGCCGGGTATGTCACGAGGCGCGCGATTGGCCGGAGCAGAGGAACAGCGCGAAAGGTTGAAGATCGGCGAGGTATCGAAGCAGAGCGGGATCGGCATAGAGGCGCTCAGGTTTTACGAGAAGAGCGGGCTGCTCGACACGCCGTCCCGCACTTGCAGCGGCTACCGGATGTACGACGTGCAGGTGCTCGAACGGTTGGCGTTCATCAAGCGGGCGCAGGTGCTCGGATTCTCTCTGGATGAGATCAAACGGATCATCTCCGATGCCCGCGCCGGGCAGAGTCCTTGCGATGAAGTGCGCGAGATCGTCCGTTATCGTCTGGAGGAATTGGAGGAACGGATGCGCGAGATGCGCCTTTACCGCAACGAGTTGAGAAGCACGCTCGAAGAGTGGGACAAACGGGGTCGCGCGCCGGGGCACATCTGCGGGCTGATTGAAGGCGCAGAGATCGAGCACCCCATCACACACAAACGATGGGTTGAACGCAAGCGAAAGAAGAGTTGACGATGCACGTTTGGCTTGTCGTCCAAGCGGATTAAGGAATGGTTGCGCCGTCTGTTAACAGACAACTGCTGTCTGTTAACAGACGGCGTTCTGGTCAGTTGATTCCATTTCAGCATAAAAACCTCAGCAAAATTAGAATTGAGTATTAAATTAATGCCGCTTCGCCGTGGAACGAATGTTGCCCCATGATTAAGGTCAAGCGTGAAAGCAGATGAGTAAAACAGCAACATCGCAGTCCCCTGAAGCAAACAACACCGACACTTTTTTCAAATGTCCGGTCGGGGGTTTCGCGTCGCTGCATCCGGGAATTTGCCCGAAATGCTGCGAACCGCTAGTGCCTGTCGTTTCCGTTTCGTTCGATGAAGAGCGCCGCGCGCCGCACGCGAGGGACGCGTTCAAGGCGCAAATGCGAGTGAGCAGAAACGACTCAATGCGGTTGGAATGTCTGTAAACAGACACCGGCAGGTATAGACGGATTCGGTAGCCGTGCGGTTCGGGAGAAGCTAATCCATGATTGATACCAAACGATCAAACGGAATTATGTTGGCGACGGCGTTGGCCGCGTTCGCGCTGCTGCTGCTGCTGTCGGCGACGGGCGCTACTGTCTTCGCCCACGGCGGTGAGGATCACGGCGAAGAGAAAGCTTCGGTTGTTTCGACGAACGGAAACATGATCGTCCGTACCGCACGCGCCGGCGAATTGGAAGTGACGGTCAAGCACGCGCCCATCGAGCCTGACCGGGAGACGGCGACGGCGCGCGTCTTCGTCACGCGCTTCGACACGAATGAGCCGGTGGGGAATGCGAAAGTCACGCTTCTGTTTACCGGCGGCAGCGGCGCGCTCGTCGAATTGACGGCAGCAGCGGCGGGCAGCGCCGCCGGGATGTACGAAGCGAAGTTGCCGCCTTTCCCGCGGGGTGAATACAAATTCTCGGCGCGTGTCGAGGGCGGAGGCGAGGAGCCGCATACCGCCGAATACGGCGCGCTCAAAGTTGTTCCCGTGCCGCCCGCCGCAGCCGAAAGCGGTTCATCGTGGGCGCGCACGGCGTTAATCGTGTTCGGCTCGCTCATCGGATTATGCATCGTCGGAATCGTGTTATATCGCGCGACACGGATCGCTCGTCACAACCAAACTGAAAAGCGCAACGAGCGAGAGACCGCAACCGCCTGAGATGTGTTCAAACAGGTTCCGAAAAAAACGGCTAAAGCGGCGGCGGATGAGCGACATGGTGAAGGGAAAAGATGCGGCGCGCTGGCAGCGATTGAGAGCCATCACGATGGTGATGTTTGCTTTCATCGTGCCTGCCGCCGGGGCGCAGACGACGCCCCGGACGCCCACGCAACCGCCCGCTCAAACTCCGGCACAGCCACCGCCACACACAGCGCAGCCTCAGACACAGAAGACACAGACGCCGCCACAGCAACCGCCCGCGCCGCTCGGAGGCAGACAAGCGGGTGCGACCGGGGCAGGCGACGCGGCAGCTTCCGCACTGCAATCCGCCGAACGCTCGTCGTCGCAGTTTCTCGACCGGACGGGGGCGACCGCCGAACGTCTGGTGGAAACGGGATTTAGTCGGCGCGCCGATCTGCTCGCCGCGCGACAGCGTTTAGCCGTCGCCGAAGGGCGAGTGGTTCAGGCGGGCTTGCGCCCTAACCCGACGCTCGACGCCGAATACGGCAGCCCGCGCTTTCTTGCGGGCGAACCGGAAAGCGATCTGTCCGTCGGCGTCTCGCAGGTTTTTGAGAGGGGCGGCAAGCGCCGCAAGCGAATCGCGGCAGCCCGCCTCGAACTCGCGCAGACACGCGCTGAAGTGCTCGCGCTCGAAAGAGTGTTCGCCGCCGACATTCGCGCGGCCTATGCTCGCGCCGTCGCCGCCGGGCGGCAACTCGACGCGCTCGAAGATTTAATTCGCGTCAATGAAGAACTCGTGCGGGTCACGAACGCGCGGTTGACGGAAGGCGATGTCGCGCCGCTTGAATTGAATCTCGTGCGGGTGGAAACGGACCGTCTGCGCGCACAGGTGATTCGCACGCGCGCCGATTTGGAAGGCGAGATCATCTCTTTGCGCGCCCTCGCCGGTTTCGAGACGAGCGATGCTTTGCGCCTCGCTCCCTTGCCCGACCGCCCGCCGCGCCTTGACCTGACGGTGACGGAGGCGACCGAACTCGCCCTGCGCGAACGCCCCGACTTGCAGGCGGCACGACTGGGCGAGGAACTGGGCACGGCGCGCGTGTCGCTGGCCGAATCGCTCGCCACGCCCAACGTCGCGGCGAGCGTGCGTTTTTCGCGTAACCGGGACATCAGGGATTTACCGGCTAATATCGGGGGCGGGGATGCCATTGATACGGACAACGAATTGACTTTCGGCGTCTCAATCGAGTTGCCGTTTTTCAATCGCAATCAGGGCGAGATCGCGTCGGCGGTGGGCGAACGCGCGCAGGCCGGGCGTCAGCGGGAGTTTCTGGAAGCGACGATCAAGCGTGACGTGGCGCTCAGCTTCAGGCGCTACCGCGCGGCGGCTGAAACGCTCGTTCTCTACTCGATGCAGATTATCCCGCGCGCGGAAGAGAATTTTCGCAGCGTGCGCGCGGCTTACAACCTCGGCGAATTTTCCGTCTTCGATGTCGTTCAGGAACAGCGCCGCTTCATCGAAAGCGAAACCGGGTACAACGAGGCGTTGCGCGATTACTACACGGCGCTGGCCGAACTCGAACGCGCTCTCGGCACGACGATTCCCGTCACGGGTTTTGCGCCCGCACAAGTTTCGGTGTTGCCCGATATCAATCTGCACCCAAGTACAGGAAACGCAAAAAACGGGCCCGACGCGGAGCCTGCTTTGGGATTGCGGCGTTCGCTCGGATCGCTGATGCCGCCGCCATACAGCGTAACTGCTCCGCCGGGTGAAATTGCGCCTGCGTTGCCAGCGGCCCTCTCAACCGGCACGCATTTTCAGTCAATAGAGAAAGGAAAACCTAAATGAAAAGATTTTGGCTCACCACTCTGCTTGTCGGCGCGGTCACTACGTTCGGAGCCGCGTGCTCGAACGCCGGTAACACCAACTCCAACGCGCCAGCGACAGCCACGACCAACGCCGCCGCACCGGCGACAAACAACGCGCCGGCGACGAACAATACTGGCAGCGGCAG
>JBPCIP010000194.1:0-22778 GCA_051006195.1 Pyrinomonadaceae bacterium | reverse complement strand
GATGTGGACGACAAAAAGTAATCCCGTTGCGGAATGCGGGTTGCGGAATGCCGGATGAGAGAGCAGTTTTGTCTTTGGAATTCGCATTCCGCAATCCGCATTCCGCAACCTTAAGTGATGGCAAAAGAAGATTTCTACAAAGTGCTGGGCGTCGAGCGCAAAGCGAAGCCGGAAGAGATCAAGAAGGCGTATCGCCGGATGGCGCGCAAATTTCACCCGGATGTGAATCCGGGCGATAAGTCCGCCGAGGAACGCTTCAAATTGATCACCGAGGCGCATGACGTGCTGTCCGATCCGAAGAAGCGCGCCGTCTATGATCGCTTCGGGCAATACTCGGACAATCTGGCCGAGGCGGCGGCGCGCGGCGCGGAACCGGGCGGGGCCGCAGGACACAACAGCAGCAGTGCCCCCTTCGACTTCACCGGGTTCGACTGGGGCAGCGCCACCCCCGGCGGCGGCAACGCGGGCGGGGGTTCGAGTTTTCGCGATATTTTCTCCGATCTTTTCAGCGGCGGCGCGAAGGCTGAACGCGAACCGCCGCGCCCGATGCCGCAACGCGGCGCGGACATCGAGATGCCGCTCGCGCTCTCGTTTGAAGAGGCTGTCACAGGCATGACGACCAACCTCTCGGTCAAACGTTCCGAGCAGTGTTCGCGCTGCAACGGGGCGGGCGATACGGGCGGCGCACCCGTGACGTGTCCGACGTGCAAAGGGGCAGGCCAGGTGCAACGCGCGGGCGGGCGTCTCCGGTTTGCGCAGGAGTGTCCCGATTGCGGTGGGCCTGGCAAACGTCGCCCGCCCTGTTCGCTGTGTCACGGCAAGGGAACGATGCCGAAGACGGAGAACGTGAAGGTGCGGATTCCGGCGGGCGTCGATACCGGCTCGCGCGTGCGGATTCCGGGCAAAGGCGAAGGCGGGCGCATGGGCGCGCCGCCGGGCGACCTCTTCATCATCACGAACGTTGGGCGTCACCCGCACTTCACCCGCAAAGGCGATAACATCTATGTGACGATCCCGGTCACTGTGCCGGAAGCCGCGCTCGGCGCGAAGATCGAAGTCCCGACAGTCGAAGGCAAAGCGCAGTTGCGCATTCCGCCGGGCACGCAATCCAGCCAAAAGTTTCGCCTGCGCGAACGCGGCGTGCCATCGCTTCGCAACCCGCAGGCGCGCGGCGATCAATTTGTCGAAGTGCAGATCACGCTCCCCAAATTGATCTCGGAAGAAACAAAGGAACTGCTCAAACGCTACGCGCAACTCAACGCCGAGAACCCGCGCGTGGCGATGGGACTGGAATAGTAAACAGTTTTCAGTTTTCAGTTTTCAGGCAAGCGATTAGTTCCGGCTGAAAACTGAAAACTGAGTTATGAAACGCAATCTGAGTTATGAAACGCAATAAGGTTCGCACCTATACGATCAGTGCGGTGGCCGAGCAGTACGGTCTCCACCAGCAGACATTGCGTCTCTATGAACGCGAGGGTTTGATCAAGCCTTCGCGTTCGGACGGCAACACGCGCCTGTATACGGACGCAGACCTCGAACGGCTCGAAATCATCCTCTCTCTCACGCGCGACCTCGGCGTCAATCTCGCGGGCGTCGAAATCATCCTCAACATGCGCGAAAAGATGGACGCAATGCAGCGCGAGTTCGAGCGGTTCTTCGCCTACCTGCAAGCGCACGCCGAAGAATTCGCCCAGTTCACGGACGCGCCCCCGCCCGAATCCGGCGCGCTCGTCCCCGTGCGCCGCACCACCGTCATGGTTCGTCGTCGCATCACCACTTCGCGCGGTTAAAAAAACATCTTGTCGTCCGCCGCGCCGAAGTGATAAAGTGCGTGCCTGCTGTCGGGAAATTAACGGACGCCGAGCTTTTACCTCATACTTCAAATTCGCCCGCGTCTTCAGCCAGCCATCATCAATTAATCGGAGCGAAGTTCTGATCTCCTGTGATCCGCGCCTCGCTCGTTTCTCCAACTGCATCCGCGCCCTGTGAGGGATGCATATCGCGCGGCGGCCTCACCCGACCAGCCGCGCTCAGGAGACCCGCCATGAAGCGCTTCACCTTACACACTTGTTTCTTCCATCTCTCCCTATGTCTGTTTGCTCTGATGTGGTTTCACTCCACGCCGCCCTGCGAAGCCCTCGCGCAGGACCTTGATGATGTAACCATCAGCGGGCGCGTCTCGGATCAAAATGGCGCGGCAATCGTTGGCGCGAAAGTTACACTTACGCTAACCGCAACGAACGGCACGCGTTCCGCGATAGTGGACGATGAAGGCCGCTATCGGCTGCTTGAACTCATGCCGGGGACTTACACGGTGCGCGCTTCCTTCAAAAATTTCGCCATCGAGGAGCGAGCGGGCGTGCTCACTCTGGCAGGGCAGAGCGTCCGGGTTGACTTCACTCTGCGCCCGGAGGATGTTACGGCGGAACAAATCGTGACGAGCGAAGCGACCGAGAGCGCAATTGACACGACGCGCACCGTGGTCGGCGGCACCGTCACACGCATTGAGATCGAGTCGCTGCCGCTCTTTACGCGCTCGCCGCTCGACCTGATCTTCACGCTCGGCGGTGTGACGGAGGAGCCGCTCTCGACGCGCGACGCAGCCGAAGACCGCACGCGCAACGCGCAGAGCACGCCCGAAGAAGCGGGCACGTTCGCGCTCTCCGGCGGCGCGGCCTCTTCCAATAACCTCACGATTGACGGCCTCGACAACAACGACGACCGCGCCGCGCGCGAACGTTTTCAACCGTCGCTCGAAGCCGTCGAAGAAGTGCAGGTGATCACAAACCAATTTTCCGCCGAGTACGGTCGCGCCTCAGGCGGGCGCGTCAACTTGCGCACGCGCGGCGGGACAAGTGCGTTTCACGGTCGCGCGTTCTATTTCTTCCGCGATGAAGCGTTGAACGCAAACAGTTCGTCGAACAAGGCGCGCGGCCTCAAGCGCCTGCCGTTGCAGGAGCACGATCCCGGCTTCACCATCGGCGGCCCGTTCCGGTTCGCCGCGAAACATTCCGATGCGCGCGACGACACCGGAACGGGAAGCGTTGAACCTCCGGTTTTACCGGCGAGCCGCGAAAGTCCCGCCCGTCACTTCTTCTTTGTTGCCGACGAATTTCAAACCATCCTCGATGCAACTCTCATCGACACGCTCGTGCCCGTGCGCGCGAATCCTTTGTTCCCGTTGCCGTCGCCCACTGTGCTCGAAGGTCGTCGCACCGAACCCGATGCCACCGCGCCCAACCAGCCGGCGGAACTCGCGCCCTTGATCGCCCGCATCAGCACGCCGCTGCGCGATCACATCCTGACGGCGCGCACCGACCATTACTTTTCCGAAAGGCACAACGCCGCCTTGCTCTACCAGCGCGGGCGTTCGAGTAATTTGCGACAGTTCAGCGGCGGCTCGCGGCTTGCCGATGCCTTGCAGGGTCGCACGCGCGACACGGACGCCCTCGCTTACACCGGCAACTTCGTCCTCTCGGCGCGCATGGTCAATCAATTGCGGGCGCAGGCCTCGCGCCTCGCTCCCGCATTCAAAGTGCGCGGCGGGGGCGACGACGGCGATGCGCGTCCGGTGGTGTTGATCGCGATTGACGATCCGCTGGCCTCCCTTGAGACGCAAGACCGCTCCGGCACGCTCATCGCCGGTTCCTCAAACGCGGGCGCGAGCGACCGCCGCGAGACGCGCCTGCAATTGCAGGACACGCTCTCCGTCATCGGCGGCGCGCACACTTTCAAATTCGGCGGCGATGTGCAGCGCATCCGTTCCACTTTCATCGATCTCTCGGACGCGAGCGGCACCTTCAGCTTCACGAGCGCGGGCGACTTTCTCGCCAACCAGCCGAGCCGTTACCGGCAACGCTTCAACAACGAATCGGGACAGCAAAATTTTTACACCGGCTTCTTCGCGCAGGACGAATGGCGCGTGCGCCCGAATCTCACCCTCAGCTACGGCCTGCGCTACGAGAATGAAACGATCCTGCGCGACCGCAACAACTTCGCCCCCCGCGTCGCCATCGCCTATGATCCGTTCGGTTCGGGCCAGACCGTGGTGCGCTTCGGCGCAGGCGTGTTTTACAACCGCGCCCTCTTACGCACGATTGACGACTTCACGCTCGGCCAGCAACGCGTCTTCTTCGACACGAACACGCTTCGTAACGCTACGACCGGAAGGTTGATGACAGATACGGAACGTCGCAACTTCATCGCCACTCACTTGAGTTTTCCCGCAACGCTTACCCCCGGCTCGCCCATCGTCAAACAATTCGGCGCGCTCCAAACGAACTTCGCGCGCCGTCTCGATCCCGCTTTGCGGATCCCCGAAAGTTATCAAACGAACGTCGGCTTCGAGCGCGAACTCGGGCGCGGCTTCGTCGTGGAAGCGAACTACACGTTCAATCGCGGCCTTCATCTCTGGCGCGAATTCAACGCCAACGCGCCGCGCCTCCCGGCGGGCTACAAAGATTTCACTGCCTACCTGCTCTCGCGCGACTTCGCCAATTTCCGCGACGCTGCGACGCTCACGCGCCCGCTCTACAATACGCAAACTGCCGGCGAACTCGTCCGCTTCACGCTCGCCCCCATTGACGCGTCAAACACGGACGCAGTCGGCCGGGTGCTTGAATTCGGCGTCCCTGTTTCGCTCTTCAATCTCAACAGTTTTAATTCTTCGAGCGTGCTCGAAGCCGCGCTCGGCGCGCTCGGTGATCTGCGTCCCGACCCCGCGCGCGGCCAACTCGAACAACTCGCGTCTATCGGCAACAGTTTTTATCACGGTCTGAGCGTCGAAGCGCGCCGCCGCTTTGCCCGGCGCGAACACGGGTTCGGTCTCTCGCTGCGCGCGGCCTACACGCTCTCGCGTCTCATTGATGATGGCGTCGTCAACACTTCGAGCGCGCTCAGGGTGGGAGACTTTCGCGGGGAGCGTGCGCCGGGACTGCTCGACCGTCGCCATCGTGTAGCCTTTTCCGGCACGCTGGACACGCCTGCGCATCTCGGACGCTTACGCCTCGCCGCGATCCTGCGCCTCGCTTCGGGTGCGCCTTTCAATCTCTCGCTCGGCGGCGTTGACCGCAATCTCGATGATGTCGGCAACGACCGCCCCGTCTTCAACGGCGACGTTCAACTCATCCGCTCGCGCCGACCCGGCGAACCGCTCAACCCACAACTTGTCGGCGCTTTCTCTTTGCCCGTCATCGGGCGCACCGGCAATCTGCCGCGCAACGCCGGGCGCGGCCCCGCTCTCTTCACTTTCGACCTCAATCTCACACGCGAGTTTCGCTTCCATCGACGCTTGCGCCTGCGTCCCACCATCGAGATCGACAACCTGCTCAATAAAACCGTGTATACCTTCGGCGCAGAGTTCATCAACTTCAACGCGCTGCGTCCGACGGCGAGCGCGGAGCAACGACGGGCATTTCTCGCCTCCTTCCTTGTGCCGTCGCGCACCTTGCGCCCGCGCAGCATGCGCGTTGGATTGAGATTCGATTTTTAGAACAATGTGAGGTGACAGTTAAAAAATGAGCAGGCCGCTTTCAACGAAGGAAAGCGGCCTGCTCATTTTTCAGTGAAATATTTTGTAGCCTAACAATCAGTCTCTTCCTCTTGATGTGCCGGATACATATCGAGGAAAGCTTCGATAACGAGCGGGTCGAATTGTTTGCCGCCGTGCGCGAGCAGTTCGGCGACGGCGTCGTTGTGCGTGCGCGGCGTGGAGTAAGGGCGTTTGGCAACCATCGCATCGTAAGTGTCAACCACCTGAACGATGCGCGCCATGAGCGGGATGTCTGCGCCGCCAAGCCCGTGCGGATAGCCTTTGCCATCCCACCGTTCATGATGATGTTGCGTGCGGATGCGCAACTCCGGCGACAAATTGAAATAACTGGCGAGGAGCGCCCCCAAACTCGGATGCAGGTGCAGGACGAATTGCTCCATCCGCGTCGGGCGGCGCGGGCGATTGAGCACCGCTTCGGGCACGAGTATCTTGCCGATGTCGTGCAGCATGGCTGTGGACGAGAGTTGTTGCAGCCGCGCATCGCTGAAATGGAAAGCGCGGCCTGTGACGCGCGCCAGACGCGCCACGCGCACGGAGTGATCGTAAGTCGAAGGACGCGTGCGTTTCAGGCGCGAGACCAGCGCGTGGGTTCCGTTCGCCCCGTGCGTCTGCCCGACTGCCTTGAGCCGCGCGCACGCTTGCTGGAGATAACTCGCCCAACTATTGTTCAACAATCGGACGGTCGCCGCCGCACTCGCATCGAAAATCGTCAACTCTTTTTGCATTCCTTGTTTTGACTCTCCTTAAAAATCTCGTCACGCTTGATGGCCGTGACGGCAATTAACGATAATCCCGAAGCAGCACACATGCGAGTGGAATAGTGCTGAAATGACCTTGTACGTATTTGGTTAACTGTCGCACAAGAGTAATTGCACCAGGTGTGCCATGTTTCCTCCGTGCAACATTTTTTGCTCGCTAGACGACGCAGTTGTGGCGATCTCGCCGGCGCACAGACGGACCTAAGGATAAGTAATCTGTAAGTTGGAGAAAGTAAGTTAAGAACTGACCTGAGACATAACTCTACGAGTGATAGCTCCAAATTGAATGTACGCAACCGTACTAAAGGGGTTGGAAACCTTGCGTCAGGCTATACGAAAAGGGATTAAGGCGTAACTGAAATCCGCACAAATGCGGCAGATTGCGGCACAGCGCGGCGAGTATGCTAAACTTTTCCCGGCGAATATTTACTGTTTCAGACAGAGATGATGAAAGACGCGCACGCGGATACAGGCTCCAACGAAGATATCGAGACGGCATTGCTCGATGTCGAACTGTTTTTGAAATATAAGTCGCATGCCCGTGCGATGGCGCGGCTTCAGGAGGCGCTCAAAAATTACCCGCACGCGATCAAACTGCGCGAGAAGTTGCGCGAAATCGCCGTCGCCAACAAGCAAGGAGAAGAAGCCGCGCGCCAGTGCCTCGCGCTCGCCAACCTCTACATCGCACGGGATAATTTCGACATCGCGCAGGAGCGCCTGCTCGAAGCCCGGCAAATCGACCCGCGCATCAACATCGCGCCCGGCCTCGAAGCCGTCCGCCGCGCCCGCCGTCCAGACCTGCCGCCCGTCACAACGGCAAACCCGCTCAGCCCGTCGCGCTCCGTCACCTTCGCCGGAGACCTCTCGGTAGTCAGTATTTTCGACGCCGTGCAGGTGATCGAAAACGCTCGCCTGACGGGGACGCTGACCCTTAGGAGCACGCCGCCCGGTCACATCCATTTCAATGATGGACGCATCGTCGCAGCCGAAAGCGGCGGCGATAAAAACGCCGATGCCTTGCGCCGCATCGTCGAGATGACCGATGGCGAATTCGACTTTGAGAGAGCGACGCAACCTCATCCCGCCACTATTCAGGCCAGCAGCAACACAAGCCTCCTGCTCGATGCGCTGCGCGAATTAGACGAGCAGAATAAATAAGGGACAACAGGTGAAACGCGGATTCCGATTCCAAAAGATTTCGTCTGAATATCTGCTTGCCCGGCTACCTCCAGTCCAAACCTTTTCGCTCCTAACCTCGTATTACCGATGTCTTTGCGCACCATATTGGGAATGCGAAGCGTTGAAGTTTAGAGGCACTTTCAGTTTATCAATTTATGGCAATTTCGCGTGGCGGGAAAATCTTTTTGTGGGTGGCGGGCATTCTCGCCGTGCTTGCAATCGTGGCTGTGCTCGGTATCGCGCTGCTGTTTGCGTCGTTCGGAGATAACGAGCCGAGCATCCGCGATAACAGCGTGCTGGTGTTGAAGATGGAGGGCGCGTTGCCCGATTACGTGCCGGAAGACCCGTTCGCGCGTCTCTACGGTCGGGATGATCGTTCGCTGATGAATTTGCTCACGCAGATCAAGAAGGCGAAAAACGACCGGCGCATCGGCGCGATCCTCCTGGAGATCGACATGACGATGATCGGCTGGGCGAAGGCTGATGAGATTCGCGACACCCTCGCGGATTTTCGCGCCTCCGGCAAACCCGTCTATGCCTACATGGAGTACGGCACGAACAAAGAGTATTACCTCGCCACCGCCTGCGACCGCATCTACGTCGCGCCCATCGGCGATCTCTTCATCGTCGGCCTCGCGGCGGACGTGATGTCGCTTGGCGGCGCGCTCGACAAACTCGGCGTCCAACCGGACTTTTATCAAATCGGAAAATACAAGACCGCGCCCGAACAGTACACGCGCAAGGAGATGTCGGAAGCGAGCCGCGAAGTGATCGACGCGATCCTCGACGAGTTCTTCAATCGCTTCGTGGGCACGATTGCGACGACGCGCCGGAAGTCCGTCGAAGACGTGCGCGCCTTGATAGACAATGCCCCGCTCGGCGCGGCGGAAGCGAAGCAGTCGGGTTTGATTGACGACGCATTGTATCGCGATGAAGTTGAAGAAGAACTTAAGAAGCGGCTCGGCTATAAAGAGTCCGACAAATTAAGCATGGTGAAAGAGTCGGACTATCGCCGCGTGAGTTTCAAATCCGTCGGATTGGGCGAAGGCGAGCGTATCGCTCTCATCTTCGCCTCCGGCGCGATTGGCAGCGGCTCGTCGAACGATGGCAGCGGGCCGTTCGGGAGCCAATCAACGGGGTCGGATACGGTCGTCAAAGCGTTGAACGACGCCCGCGACGACAAAAACATCAAGGCCATCGTGCTGCGTGTTGACAGCCCCGGCGGGACTTCTTACGCGTCGGATGTGATCTGGCACGCGGTGGAGAAGGCGAAAGAGAAGAAGCCGGTCGTCGTTTCGATGAGCGACGTGGCGGCCTCCGGCGGCTACTACATCGCCGCGACCGCGCACAAGATCATCGCCGAGCCTTCGACCATCACCGGCTCCATCGGCGTCTATGCGGGCAAGCCCGTCTTGAAGGGCTTTTACAATTGGATCGGCGTCAACAATGAATACGTGCTGCGGGGCAAGCAGGCCGGAATGTTCCGCGAAACCGAACCGTTCAACGCGGACGAGCGCGCGAAGTTTGAAGGAATGCTCAAGAGTTTTTACTACGACGACTTTCTTCCTAAAGTGGCGCGGGGACGCAAGCGAGATGTCGAGTACGTGGATTCAATCGCGCAGGGGCGCGTGTGGACCGGCGCGCAGGCGAAAGCGCGCGGGCTGATCGACGAGTTTGGCGGATTGGATAAGGCCGTCGAAGTGGCGAAACAACTCGCCAATCTTCCGGCGGATAAAGGCGTGCGCCGCGTCGTCTTCCCCGCGCCGCGCAACATCCTGCAACAGTGGTTTGGCAGCGGAGATGAAGACGCAGCGAGCGTGAAAGCCAGAGCCGAGCAGCAGCAACGCGCCGCCCTCGAAGCGGCCCTGCCCGCCGACATGCGACGCGCCCTGCGCTACCTCTCCATCCTCGACAACCTCAAACGCGGCGAGACGATGGCGATGCTGCCGTTCGAGCTACAGATCAAGTAAGCGGTAAGCAGTGGATGTCAAAAGCAAAGAGTCCGTGTGATGTTCACACGGACTCTTTGCTTTTGAGTGTTGAGCCTTCGACTACTTCGCGGCCTCAATCTTCTCCATCCCGTTCATGTACGGGCGCAACGCTTCGGGGATACGGACGGAGCCGTCCTCCTGTTGATAGTTTTCCAGAATCGCGAGCCATGTGCGTCCGACGGCGAGGCCGGAGCCGTTTAAGGTGTGGACGAATTCGGGCTTGCCGCCCGACGCGCGCCGGAAGCGAATTTGTGCGCGCCGCGCTTGAAACGCTTCGCAGTTCGAGCACGAAGAGATTTCACGAAAAGTGTTTTGCGAGGGCAGCCAAACTTCGATGTCGTAAGTTTTCGCGGCGGAGAATCCGGTGTCTCCGGTCGAGAGTGTGACGACGCGATAATGCAATCCTAAAAGCTGCAAGACTCGCTCTGCGTCGTGCGTCAGCGACTCCAATTCATCGTAAGAATTTTCGGGCAGCGAGAGTTTGACGAGTTCGACTTTCTCAAATTGATGCTGGCGAATGAGGCCGCGCGTGTCGCGCCCGTAGCTGCCCGCTTCGGAACGAAAGCAGGGCGTGTAAGCTACCATCTTCATCGGCAGTTGCGCGGCTTCGAGCATCTCTTCGCGGTAGATGTTCGTGACGGGCACTTCCGCCGTCGGGCTGAGATAAAGCTCGCGCTCGTCCGTCAGTTTGAACAAATCCTGCTCGAACTTCGGCAATTGTCCCGTGCCGAACAGCGAATCGCGATTGACGATGAAGGGCGGGAGCGTCTCTTCATAACCATGCTCGCGCGTGTGCAAATCGAGCATAAAGTTGATGAGGGCGCGTTCGAGTTGCGCGCCCGCGCCGCGCAAGATGGCAAAACGCGCTCCCGCGATCTTCGTCGCGCGTTCGAGATCGAGGATGCCGAGCGACGCCCCAAGATCGACATGGTCCTTCGGCTCGAAATCAAACGCGGGCGGCACTCCCCAATCACGCACTTTCTCATTTTTCGATTCGTCGCCGACGGGCACGCTTTCGTGCGGGAGGTTGGGGAATGATTCGAGAATTTTTTTCATCTCATCCTCAACCTTATTCCGCCATTCGTTAACTTCTGCAATGCGCTCTTTCAAGGAACCTACTTGCGTGCGTAATTTTAGAGCTTCTTCGGCTTTCCCTTCTTTCATCAACGCACCGATTTGTAGGCTTCTTTCATTACGTTCGGCATTCAATTTATCTGATTCTGCAATGCGACGACGACGCTCTCTGTCAGCAGAAGCGAATTTGTTAAGCGCGTCGAATGTTTCATCGGATGCTCGACGGTTCTCAAGTGCCTGTTGTACATCAATTAAATTGTCGCGGACGAAGTTGAGATCGAGCATTTGTGCTGTCCTTTAACGTGTGATATGAAATGGTCTCTTTCGTCAATTCCGGTCGAACGAAAAGCGTCACGCTAGCCGACCGCGCGCGAGTGTGTCAAGCGACAGGCGGGCGCGCGATTGATTGTCTGCGCCGACGAGAATGATTCGTGATTTTTAATTTTGGACAAGGGGATTTGAGTATGGCACAAAAGATTCGTAAGGCCGTGTTTCCGGCGGCGGGGTTGGGGACGCGCTTTCTGCCCGCAACGAAGGCGTTGCCGAAGGAGATGCTGCCGCTCGTCGATAAGCCGCTCATTCAGTACGGGGTCGAAGAGGCGGTCGCTTCCGGCATCGAGTCGATCCTCATCGTCACCGGGCGCGGCAAGAGCGCCATCGAAGACCATTTCGACATTTCTTTTGAACTTGAACAAACCCTGCGCGAGCGCGGCAAAGACAACCTGCTCGAAGCGGCGCGCTCCGTCTCCGAACTCGCGCGCATCAGCTACGTCCGGCAACGCGAGGCGTTGGGACTCGGCCACGCGATCCTTCAGGCGCGCGATTTCGTCGCGAACGAACCGTTCGCCGTCATGCTCCCCGATGACATCGTCGATGCGGAAACGCCCGCGCTCAAGCAGATGCTCAAAGTCTACGAAGAATATGATGCGCCTGTCCTCGGCACGATGCAGATCGAGGGCGAGGCCATCTCGCGCTTCGGCGTGATCGACGCGGAGGAGGTCGGCGACGGCGTCTACCGGATCAAAGATATGGTGGAGAAGCCGCCCTTCGCCGAAGCCCCTTCGGACTTGGCGATCATCGGTCGTTACATTTTGACGCCCGACATCTTCGATGAAATCGAGCGAACGGGGCGCGGCGCGGGCGGAGAAATACAGATCACCGATGCCATGCGTTCCCTGCTCAGGAAGCGTCCCTTCTATGCCGTGCGCTTTGAAGGCACGCGCCACGACGCGGGCGACAAACTCGGCTTCCTCATCGCCACGGTCGAGTTTGCCCTCAAGCGTCCCGACCTCGCACCACAGTTTGTAGAGTATTTGCGTTCTTTGAATTTGCCCAAATAAGCCAGGACGCGCGTGTGGATATTGGAGTTGGAAATTGGAGATAACGGATTTGAGATTCGAGCATAGTGGCTTCTCGCTTGAGAGTTAAGGGTCAGGTTTTAACTGACCTCTGACCTCTGGCCTCTGCTCTTAATTGGAGGATTAAAACTGTGAGCGATGATCGTAAATCTTTCGAGGGGCGCGCGGCGATTGTGACGGGGGCGACGCGCGGCATCGGTCGTGCCATCGCGCTGGAATTGGCGCGGCGCGGCGCATCCGTCGCCTTCAACTATGCGAAGAGCGCGGAGGCTGCCGAAGAGTTGCAAGCGGAGATCGAGTCGCTGGGCGTCAAAGTGTTGTCCATGCAGTGCGACGTGGCTGAGACGGAGGCCGCCGCTGAAATGGTCAAGCAGACCAAAGAAGCGTTTGGCCGCATAGATTTTCTCGTCAACAACGCTGGCGTCACGCGCGACAATTTGATCCTGCGCATGAAAGAATCCGATTGGGATGTTGTGATGGACACCAATTTGAAAGGCGCGTGGAATTTTGCGCGGGCGGCGTTGCGCGTGATGCTGAGACAGGAAGACGGCGGGTCGGTGTTGAACATTTCTTCGATCAGCGGAGTGGTCGGGATGGCGGGACAGTCGAACTATTCGGCGTCGAAAGCCGGATTGATCGGTTTGACGAAAGCGCTGGCGAAGGAAGTGGCGAGCCGTCGGGTGACGGTCAACGCGCTGGCGCTCGGACTCGTGGCGACGGAGATGTCGGGCGCGCTCGATGAGAGTTATCGAACGAAGTTGATCGAACAAATTCCGCTCGGACGTTTCGCCGAACCGACTGAAGTCGCACAGATTACTTGCTTTCTCCTGTCACCCTCAGCACGCTACATCACCGGACAGGTGATTCAAGTTGATGGTGGGCTGGCGATGTAAAAAGCGCCGATGCGAAAGTTCGCGGCTGACGATTACGGACGGATATTGTCTGTTGATTGATTATCGAAAAATTGGCGGCTACAAAGAGAAGCAGCCTCGTTAGTTTGGGGAGCTAACGAGGCTGAATTTTTGGGGCAGGCTCGGAGATTCAGGGTGGCGTTGACTTGGGCGCTGGAGATCGTCACTTACGGGCGATCCGGCTAGTTGGTTGGTTGCGTTTGGTACGGGCGAGATAAAATTGCAAGACGCGAAAAATAACCTGCTTCGTGAAGCTGGCTTCTCACCGTTCCGTGACACTGTGCCGAAAGTCACTTGGATTTCAAACATCCCGAAGAGCAGCTTATAAAAGGTTTGTATTAAGTCTTCTGCCCTCCGACGTGTGTAAAATTACACCAAACATTTGTGAGCTGTCAAGCATAAAATACAACAAAAAGCGACAATTTTGTAACAGACTCCCCTCTCAAAAGCTAAATGTTGATAACAAAGAACAAGAGTAGAGAAAATTTCTCTCAAAAATTAGGATTGGAAAACTATTTTGATGGAATAGAAGGGCTGGTTGTGACTTCTTTGTGTCGGAAGTTGTTTGCAGAATGTGTCTGACGCTTATACAGATCAGATTCGCCATCGGGTCGGGTCCGCCAGCGTTTGTGAATCCAGAGCCATTGTTCAGGATAAGCGCGAATCATGCGTTCGATGGCGGCGGTAAAGTTGGCCGTGTTGATTTCCACATCGCGTCTATTATCACCAGTGCGAACCAGGTCGACGGGCGGGTCGCCGCGGAAGAAAAATCGCTGTTGTTCGTCGTCCCAGACGGCACAGGTGGGGATCACGATGGCGTCGGTGCGCAGGGCGAGCGTGGCGACGCCGGATGTAGTGCAGGCGAGATGGCCGAAGAAGGGGACGAAGACGCCTTCGTTCGGGTGCGTGTTGAGATCGGCCAGAATGCCGAGCGTGCCGCCGTCGCGCAGGACGCGCAGAGCCTGACGCGCCGCCATCTTTTTGTTGATGGCCGTATTGCCGAAGCGGGTTCTGATGCCCTCGATCAATTCCTCGACGCGGGGATTATCAATCGGGCGCACGAGGAAACTGATCGGGTATTCCAACGCCGACCAGGCGAAACTCAAAAACTCCCATGCTCCGAGATGAGCCGTCAGAAAAATAACTCCCCGCCCCTCTTCCTCCGCCGCTCGCAAATGCCGCAGCCCGACCTCATCGTACTCGACCAATTGCCGCAAACTCTCCGGCGTCGCGCGCGGAAACTGGCTGAACTCGCCAAGCAAGCGTCCCAAATTATCGAAGCACGCGCGCAACAGTCGCGTGCGCTCGTGCTCATCCATGTCGGGGAAGGCGAGTTGCAGGTTGATTTCGCCGGTGCGACGAAGCCCGCCCGCAAATTTGTAGGCCACGCGTCCCGCCGCGCGCCCCGTCTTTATCGCGGCGAGGCGCGGCAACAGACCCAGCCCGCCGAGCAACGCTCTGGTGACGACATATTCTAAAGTTGTCTGGACTTTTCCGTGTTTACTCATTGCGACAGTTCATTGGGAAGCGCGTCAGTGTAGCGCGGCGTCGCGGCGTCTAGCAAACCGCGATTTTGCGTCGCGGCGCGAGCACATGCTATACACTAGAGGTCAGAGGTTAGAGATCAGTTAAGACGGTTTTTGACTGATTCTCTAACCTCTGACCTCTGACTTCTGCTTTTATGCCTTCTGGAAAAACACACGATGCGATCACGCTGCTGCTCGCTGTGCCGACCTTTGCGGCGGCGTGGGGCTTGACGGGGAGTGCTTTAGCGGCGGGCGTGGCGACGGGCGCGATGTTGTTTGGCGGTTTGATGTTTGGGCCTGATCTGGACATCCAGTCGCGGCAGTACACGCGTTGGGGCGTGTTTCGTTTCATCTGGTGGCCTTATAAAACGATGTTTCGCCACCGCTCGCGCTGGTCACACGGCATTATTTTCGGAACTCTCATCCGCGTCGTCTACTTCGCCTTCATGCTGACGCTCATCGCCGTCGCCGCCGTCTATTTGCGTGCGCTCCTCATCGCCGACGCGCCGCCCGACTACAGCGAAATTTTCCGTGCGTGGCGTGCCATCGAAGCGGGCATACGGCTGGAGGAAACTGGAGGTCGTCATATTATCTACGCTGCCTTCGCCGGACTCTGGTGGGGAGCGGCCAGCCACACCCTCACCGATGTCGGGTGGTCAATCTTACGTAAAAGCTCGGAGATATTTTAGTAAGCGGTAAGCAGTAATAAAGACTTGGTAGACTTTCACTGCTTACTGTTCACTGCTTACCGCTTACTTGCTTAGTGTCCTTTGCGCATCTGGGCGAGGCGTTGGGCTTGACGCCGGACGGCTTCGGAGACGTTGCGGTTCTGCGCGATGTGTTGGAGGTCTTTAGTTTGGAGTCGGAGCAGGACGTTCATCGCAGTGGCGATGGGCGTGCGCGGGTTGCGCGCCAGATTGTGAATGACGGGATAGGAACGCGCCCACGCCCGGTTGAGGGCGATGAGGCGCAGCACTTCATCGGAGACGGTGCGCATGGCGGAGATGCCCTCCGCCTCTTGATCGGTGATGCGCGGGTTGTGGATGACGGCGACGCAGACAATTTTGTTAGAGTCGCGGATGAGGATGCCACGCGCTTCGCGGTCGCCTTTCATGGCGAGTTTGACGCGATCCTTGACCTTCATCAACATGACTCGGCGAATGAGCGAGATGCGTTCGGGCGCAACTTCGCCGGCTTCGGCAGTTGTCTCGGCGATGATGCGTTCGAGGTTGGCGGCGCGCTGCTCTTCGCTCTCCGCGAAAAACTCTTCCATCCGCTCCAGAGGCAGCCACGAATCGTCGATGTCGGCGTCGGAAACTTCGATATGTTCGGCGAGCAACCACGCATCGTCATAAGACAAACTTTCGCCTGCGCCGATGGATTCCGCCGTTTCGAGAAATTCGGCGGCGGCGGCCATGCCGCGCGCACGCATCTCATCGGCGATCTGCTGCGCGCCGCGCTCTTTCTCGAAAAACTCGCGTTTGGTTTCCTGCGCGCGACGTTCGGCCTCACTTGTGCGCGCGGGATTGCCGAGCATCGCCTCAATGATCGCGGGGGCGCGAATGAGGCGTTGCTGGTTGACCGAGATGAGTTCGAGCAGAGAGCCGTCGGCGGTGGCGGCGGCCAAGGCGGCGATGGCTTCATCGGGCGTGCCCACGTTCAAGGCGACGGCCTCATACACTTCCCTCTGCGCGTTCGCACGACCGGCCAGATACGCGAGCACGGCAGGCGAAGTCTCATTCGCCGAAGCGACCGCGAGCAGCGTCTCGGCGGGTTGCGCGGCGAGCGACTCGGTTGCGGCCTCGACGATCTCCCGGTCATCGTCGGTGCGCAAGGTCACAAGCACTTCCAGCAGTTCGTCCGCCGCGAGCGGCAACAATCCGCGCGCCGCCATCAGCCGCGCCATCTGCGGAGCCGTACCCGCCGCGATAGCCTGCACGACCGGATTTGTCGAAGTAGTGTTTGCACTCATGAAAAGTTCAACTCGAAAGAAAGATTATGTTTGCGCAGCGAGCACGACAGTTAGAGGTTTCATCACTGGTTGAAGAGATATTGGAGCGTGACAAATTGCGAGACGGGGTGCCCGTCCTTCGTTGCGGGAGTGAACTTGATTTCGCGCGCCGCCTTGACAACCGCCTCTGTAATACCGTCTGGCAGTCCACTCACAATTAGTATATGACGCACCTGACCGTCAGAAGCCAGCACGAGCCGTAACACAACCCACCCCAGCGACCAGGTTTGCCCCGGCCTTCGCGGGTAAACCGGCGTCGGCTTTGTCAGGATAACGGCCTTCGTCGTCACTTCTTCCGCCGTGTAAACGAACGGTTCGCCTTCGGGCGTCAGTCTTTGCGCGTGCGCCCGCAACGTTTCCAACTGTTCCTGCAACTCCGGCAGCGAGGACGGATTTGGATTGAGTTTAATGTATTGCTCTAAAGCGTCCGCCGCTTCCTTGAGTTGTCGGGTGAGCCGCGCATGCTCTTCCGGCGAACTCAGTTTCAACCTCGGCTTCCCGTTCGTGATCACATGGAACGTCGAGGCGTAGTCCGCAATGTGGATGGCGACGAGTGCCTGCGCCTTGAGCAACTGGGCTGGCGTGAATTTAGCGTTGAATTTAAGTGCGGCTTCAGCGGCTTCCAATGCCCGCCTCGCGTCTAGTTTGCGCAACCGCACGGAGCCAACCACATAGTGCGCTTCGACGTTGCGCGCGTCGAGCGAGAGTGCAATGCTGGCCGCACGTTCGGCGTCATCATATTTGCCGATCATGAATTGTGCATACGCTAACCCGGCCTGCGCGTGGGCGTGCGTGGGCTGCAACTTGATCGCTCGCGCGAATGCTTCGGCAGACTCTTTGAAAGCGCGCGTGCGGCTCAGGGCGAGACCGAGGAAGTGCCATGCGCGTGCATCGTCCTTCCGCAGTTGCACCGCCGCACGCAATACCGGCACAGCCGCATTAGCGTCCCCCTGCCGGTAGAGTTCGATTCCGTGTTTGAGATCACCCGTATCCTTAATGACCTCTTTCGCGGTCTCCGATTGAGCACGCGCGCCGGAGCATGTGCCTGCTCCAAACAGGCACATGCAGAGGAAAAGAGTTTTCGGGAGAGTTGAGAGAAACAACTTGCGAGGAAGAAACATCTCGACCATACCTTTGAAAGACCGCACGCCTTAAATTACGCGCCGCAGCACTTCTTATACCTCTTGCCGGAACCGCACGGACACGCATCGTTGCGCCCGACTTTGGGGTGGTCGCGCGTGACGGTTCTGATCTTGCCCTCATCTGTGCCGTCTGCTGCCGCCGTCTGGTTCGGCCCGGTGAAGGTCAACGAAGTCGGGGTGCGGCGGCGGCGTTGCTGCAATTGTTCGGGCGGTTGCTCGGCGACGACCTGCAAGTTGAAGAGCGAGCGGATCGTGGTGGTGTCGATGCGGTCGAGCATCTCCTGAAAGAGATCAAAGCTCTGCTTCTTGTATTCGACGAGCGGGTCTTTCTGGCCGTAGCCGACGAGGCCAATGCCCTGCTTGAGATGGTCGAGCGAGAGCAGGTGGTCTTTCCACTGGGCGTCGATGATGTTGAGCATGATGATGCGCTCGTAGGTGCGCATCGCCTCGCCGCCGATCTGCTCCTCTTTCGCGGCGTAGTGCGCTTTGAGTTTCTCCCAGATCGTCTCTTGAATTTCTTCGGAAGTGGCCTGCTCGAAATCAATGCCTTCCGCCTCGGCATCGAAGTCGAAGACGGACTGTAGTTGAATCCGGTAGTTCTCCACGTCCCAATCTTCGGGCGCGACCACGGGGTCGATGTACTGCTTCGACATGTCTGCGAGCAGATCATGTGCGACACCCTTTTCGCCCAAAAGATACTCGCGTTGATCGGGTACTTCCATCAACTGGCGGCGCAAACCGTAGATCGTCTCGCGCTGCTTGTTCATCACGTCATCATATTGCAGCAGGTGCTTTCTGCTCTCGAAGTTGCGCGCTTCGACCGATTTCTGCGCCGACTCGATGCGCTTTGAGACCATCCTCGATTCAATCGCGACGCCCTTCTCCATCCCCAGACGCTGCATCAGTGCCTTGACCTTGTCGCCCGCGAAGATGCGCATCAGGTCGTCTTCAAGCGAGAGGAAGAACCGACTGGAACCGGGGTCGCCCTGACGGCCTGAGCGACCGCGCAATTGATTGTCGATGCGCCGCGCTTCGTGCCGCTCCGTGCCGATGATGTGGAGGCCGCCGAGGGCGACGACTTCCTTGTGCTCCGCTTCGACGATTCCTTTGGCGCGCGTCAAAGCTTCCTCGAATTGCTCTTCGGTCGCCTCGTCGGGGTCGATCTCGTCCTGCTTCAAAAACTCGCGCGCCATGAATTCCGGGTTGCCGCCGAGCAGGATGTCCGTGCCGCGCCCGGCCATGTTCGTCGCAATCGTGACCATGCCTTTGCGCCCCGCCTGCGCGACGATCTCCGCTTCGCGCTCGTGATACTTCGCGTTCAAAACGTTGTGCGGCACGCCGTTTTTCTGGAGTTTGCGCGAGAGGATTTCGGAGTTCTCGACCGAGACCGTGCCGACGAGCGCGGGCTGTCCCTGTTCGTGGCGCTCCTTGATGTCTTCGGCCACGGCATCCCATTTTTCGGGGAGCGTGCGATAGATCATGTCCGAGTGGTCTTTGCGCACCATCGGGCGGTGCGTCGGGACGACGGCGACTTCGAGTTTGTAAGTCCCGTCAAACTCGGCGGCCTCTGTTTCCGCCGTGCCGGTCATGCCGGAGAGTTTTTCATAGAGGCGGAAATAGTTTTGCAGCGTGATGGTGGCGAGCGTCTGGTTCTCTCGCTCGATCTTGACGCTCTCTTTGGCTTCGACCGCCTGATGCAAACCGTCCGACCAGCGACGACCGGGCATCGTGCGCCCCGTGAATTCATCGACGATGATCACTTCGCCGTCTTTGACGAGATAGTGATGATCGAGCCGGTAGAGCGTGTGCGCCTTCAACGCCTGCTCGACGCAGTGGAGCATCTCCATGTTCGACGGGTCGTAGAGATTGCCGACTCCCAACAGTTGCTCGGCCTTGTCCACGCCATCTTCCGTCAAGACCGCCGAGTGCTGCTTCTCATCAACGAGATACTCGCCCGTGATCTTCTTCTTGCCCGAACTGTTGTCGGTGGTCTCAGTGCCGCGCTTGAGATGCGGGATGATGGCATCGGCTTTGTAATACTTGTCGGTCGCTTCGTCGGACGCGCCGGAGATGATCAAAGGCGTGCGCGCTTCGTCGATCAAGATCGAATCGACTTCGTCCACGATGCCGTAGTAGTGACCGTGCTGGACGCAGGTGGCGAGATCGAACTTCATGTTGTCGCGCAAATAGTCGAAGCCGAACTCGTTGTTCGTCCCGTAGGTGATATCGGCGCTGTAAGCGTCTTTGCGCTCCCAGTCGTCCACATCGTTCTGGATGCAACCGACAGTGAGACCGAGGTGGCGATAGATGCGGCCCATCCAGTCGGAGTCGCGCGAGGCCAGATAATCGTTGACGGTGATGACATGGACGCCGCGACCCGTCAAAGCGTTGAGATAAGCGGGAAGCGTGGCGACGAGGGTTTTGCCTTCGCCCGTGCGCATCTCGGCGATCTTGCCTTGATGCAGGACGATGCCGCCGATGAGTTGCACGTCGAAGTGTCGCATGCCGGTCGCGCGCAAACTGGCTTCGCGCACGAGCGCGAAAGCTTCGGGCAAAATCTCGCCCAGCGCGTCCTGCTCGTGCTGCTTGCGCGTCTCAGGATTTTTCGCCCCGGCGACGGCGTCCGCGATCTGTTGCTTGAACTGCTCGGTGCGCTCGCGCATCTGTTCATCCGAAAGTTGCTTGACGGACGATTCGAGTTCGTTGATGCGCGCGACGAGCGGTTGCAGACTCTTGATGTAACGCTGGTTGCTGCTGCCGAAAACTTTGGTCAGAAATTTATCAATCATGATCTTAAAACCTTTTAACTGCCAGTCGTCAGCCATCAGCTTGTTAATGTTAGCTGATGGCCGACCGCTGATGGCTCTTGAGAAACACGCGGCACGCCAAAAGAGCCGCACAGCACACGCTTTTGCGCACGGAGCGCAACATGTGATTGTAAGTGAGCGGGCGGGAATGGAGCAAGCGAGCCGCTTTCGCGGGGCGGGGCGCGCTCGTCAGGCGTGTTTCAGGGAAGTGAGAGATGTTTGCGGAGCAGATTACCGGCTTGTTCGCGAGGCATTTCCAGCCGCATCAATAGTTGCTTGCCATTTGCGGAGACGATCATGTTGTTCAGCACGACAGAGTCGTTTCCGTCTCGTTTGAGCGAGCGCAGAAAGCCAAGCCCGTCATTATAATTTTTCGCCGCCTGAGCCGCGCGCACTTCCGAATGGTAAACAGCGGCGGCTTGCACTAAGGCCGTCTGCTGAGCCGCTTTGAGCGTCAGGCGGAGATGTCGCGCATCTTCGAGATACCTGAGCGCGCCACTAAGATTTAAAGCAGAGACAAAATCTTGCGCCAGATCAGACTCTAACAAGCGCCTCTGTTCCACACCTGCAAATCCAACCTCGGCTAAATGGGTTCGACCTTCCCGGATTTCGGCGGCATCGATAGTGATGTCAAAAGCGGCGCTTGAATCAATTTTGCCTGCCGCTATTGCGGCTTTAAGTTTTGCCAGCCACTCGCAAAGGGGTTGAGCATCTACTTGATAAGGCTGCTTCGCTTGTAGTGCCGCCTCCTCAAGCAATCTGCCCTGCGGCTGAACGGAAGAAATAGATTGAGCAGCAGATGGTGGGGCGAGCGCGGCGCACAGGACGAGCGAGCCGACGACGGCGCGCACGAAGAGTGCTTGCTGGCGGTTGGCGGTTGCGCTCGAAATTGCAGGGTGAACTTTGTCGTTCATCGTTTGAAACTTTAACACAAGGAATTGCGCGGCGGCGCGGTCAAGCGATTTTAGCTGGACGGAACGGCTTCGTTTTTATTCATCAACTTCGTGGTCAGGTCGCCGGCAGCTTTGCGCGGCATGTTGAAGGTCAGGACGATCTGTTTGGCTTCGGCGGCGATCTGGACGCTCTTGAAGATGGCCTCCTCGTCTTTCCCCTTTTTGCTGAACGCGCCGATCATGAGCAAACCCTGATAACCGTTCGACATCTTCGTCGCTTCGTCCGCGCTCGACATCTCGGTAGTCAGGCGCACAGCCACTTCTTTGTCGTCCAGTTTGATCTTCATCTGGAGGTGGCGCGTGTTTTTCAAGGCCGCAAGCAGTTTGCTGTCGCTCAGGGCGGCGACGAAATCTTTCGCCAGTTGCGCCAGTTTCGGGTTGCTCGTGGACGCGCCCGTCACCTCCACGTTCGTCAAACGCCCGTCTTCCTCCCGGTCGCCTTCGACGGTCATCTCCAGGATGCCCTCCAGATCGATCTCGCCCGCGTCTCGCATCACCTTGCCCTGTTTCAATAAGTCTGTGAAGGGCTTCGTGTTGACGGTCGGGAACTTCTCGACGTTCGCCTCTTTTGCGATCCGCTCGGCTTCCTCCGGCGTCTGCGGCAGAGCGGGCGTGGGCGAGGCGTTCGGCTCAACCGTTTTGTCGCCTGCGGTTTTTGCCGCCGTTTCGGCCTTCGCCGTTTCTGGTGAAGGAGAGGCTGCGGGCGTCGGTGTGGGCTTCGGGGTCGGCCTGACTCTGAAGGGTCTAGGCGTCGGGATCGGCTGCGGCCTGACTTCGGCGATCAACTGCGGGTCGCCGGGCGACGGGAGCGCGGTCGGGGAAAAATAGCCGGGCGGATAATACAATTTGTTGTCGGCGAAATTGAGCATGGTGACGCGCTGGCCGACGGCTGTCTTCTTATAATCTTCCTCAACGAATTGGATGCCGGAAAGCGTGCTCGCTAAATTGAATGCGTCGCGCACCCCCGGAACATAAATGATCGCGGCGAGGCAAAGGGCGTGCGCGACGAACGACCCGCCGAGCGTGCGCAGCATGCGCGGCGCGCGGCTGTCGCGACCGAGTCTCTCATGAGTATAAAAAATTTCAGCCATAGCTTCGGGGGCGGTCTCACGCATAACGATAAATCTCAACGTACACAAATCTGCACTTCTTTAGACGCTCGAGCCGCCCCGAACGTTGCGAAATTCGCCCTTAAAAAACTTGGGGCTACGAAGATTGAAGGTTCTTTGTAGCCCACACGCGTAAATAACTTTTAAGCATCCGTATTTCATTTGCCACTACAATCAAGAGGTGATGCGTCACCTTTGACCAGCATTACTTTTTGATCACTACCGAAGCGCGGACGCTCACGCAAGTATGACCCCGAATTTCGCTTCGCTGATCCGGCCATGTGGCCGACACCGGAGGAAGTCCTCGAATTTGAAGACCCGAAATTCGGGCGCGTCCGCCTGGAGTTATGGTCGGCTTTACGCTTCCGGGTGAAAAAGGAGACCGTCGACATCGCCGTTGTACGCTCG
>JBPCIP010000193.1:0-6386 GCA_051006195.1 Pyrinomonadaceae bacterium | reverse complement strand
CAGCCGTCGTGGGACTGATTCAGTTTGCCACAATCGTCGGCTAGCAGGCTGACTTGGGAGAAGTGTGCCTACTCATCGGTAGGTCAAGCGAAGCTCAACTCTTTTACACTTTGTCGGAACATCTATTAAGCCCGTAGGTAATAGATATTCCGACAAAGTTTATGGTACTTTTGGCACACCACTTGAGCTACCACGTATTCTCAACACTTAGCGACACCCAGCTAAATTGAGCCAATATTGGTGTGCCTTTTTTCAACCCTTCAAAGGACTTTGTCGGAACATCTAATACCTGTCAACTCAAATCTCTTTCCTTGCTTGTTAGAGATGTCCTGCGAGTTTGGCTCTCTTCGCGCCCCGTACCGTATGTGCAGCAACCGCCGCGATGATGATCGCGCCGCCGAGCAATGCCCAATTCGAGGGGCGTTCGCCGAGAAAGAGGAAGACCCAGACGGGGTTGAGGACGGGTTCGATGTAACCGACGATCCCGGCGTCGAGCGATTTCACGCCGCGCGCGATACCGAGCGTCAGGAGCGTATAGGCGATGCCGAGTTGCACGATGCCGAGGTAGGCGGCGATAGCGACGTTCGGCACGGTGAAATGCCCCGCCCCTTCGATGATGGCGGGCAGCGTGACGAGCGCGAGCAGCAAATTGCCGTAGATGACGGACGAGGCGCGGTTGACTTCGCGGGCGCGCGGGTGGCGCAGCAGCAGGTAGAAGATGGCGAAGCACAACCCGGAACCGAGCGCGGTCAAATTCCCTTCCACGTCCTGCGGCCTGAGTTGGCCGACGAAGAAAAGCGACATCCCGGCGACGCAGCAGGCGACGACGACGAAATCCCGCCCGCGATACTTCTCTTTGTAGAAGAACGGTTCGGCCAAGAGGATATAGACGGGCGCAGTGTACTGCAAAAAGATCGCGTTGGCGGCGCTCGTCAACATCGTCGCGCGGACGAAGAGATACAGCAGTGCAGCATAGAAGACGGCGGCAACCCCCGTTACGAGATTGAGACGAAAGCCTTCATGGCGCGTCAACAGCATCACGGTCGCCGCCGCAAACAAAGCTCGCGCCCCGGAGAGTTCCGCGTCGGAGAGCGTGCTCCATTTGATGAACAATCCGCCCGTGCTCCACAACAGCACGGCGATGACGACGAACCGGATGGGCGACCGCCCCGCCCCGCCCTCGTTCGCTTTCTCCAACGCGGAATCTGTCATAGCTTAATGAAGTAGCCAGTAGTCAGCAGCCAGCATAAAACCGGAATCTTCCTGCTTTCCTACTGACTACTGACTACTGGCTACTGGCTACTGTTATCGCGCGGCGGCGTTGAAGGTTCAGGCAGCCCCGTGCCGAGATGGTCGTAGTTGAGCGCGGCGTTGAAGAGAAGGAAAAATTCGCCTTGCGTCTGGTGTCGCCACATGGGATTGGTGGCGAACAGCAAAACGTGGCCGCGCCCGACGGGCACATCAACAATTGCCGCCCGGTTCGCCAACTCCGTGCCGTTCGCCAGCATGCCGCTGACGAGCAAATCTTTCTCCTCGCGCGCGAAACGCATGATGACGCGCGGTCGCTCCGCGAGCGGCACGAAGAACGCGCCGAGTTGGAGTCGTTGCTCCTCCGTGATCTGTTCTTCGCCGGGACGCGCGGGCGGGCGTTGCGGCGCAGGCGCGGCTTGCGGCATCGCCTGTACGATGTCGGGGTCGGTCAAGCTGCCGCGCCCCGTCGGACGCGCCCCCGTTGCTCCGCCACTACCTCCTGCGCTGCCGCCGGGCAAGCCGGTGCTGACTTGAAAGAGCGGAGCCTGGTTGAAATAGATGGGCAGAGTTTCGCCGTAGCCGTAACTGATGGGGCTTTTGCGATCCGCGAAAGTGGCATTGAAGATCGAGCCGGCGGCTTGCAGTTGGCGCGGCGTCTCAATCGTCACGCCGGTCGTCATGCCGTAATCGACGGGGACGCGCACGGTGTTTTGAATGGTGACGAAGAGACCGCCATCCGTGACGAATTTTTGCAGATTGGCGACGCCTGAGAGTCCCATGCCGCCGCGCATGTCGTCGGTTTGATCGGGCGAGTTGCCGAGGTTCGGCGTGAGAGCGGAAGCCTTCCACGGGATCGGGTCGCCGCGTCGCGGGATGCCGTTAACGATTGCTTGCGCCGTGCCGCCGACGGGCGGGAAGATGATCACGTCGAAACGCTCGCGCAAGTTAGTCGTGTCGCGCACGGTGTGCTCGGAGATGTAGCTGTAGGGAATCCCCAGACGGTCGAACTCGATGCGATACCAGCCTTCGTTTTGCGTGTTCTGCCATGTGTGCAGGATGGCGATGCGCGGCGCGGAGATGTCGTGCATGCGCACGTCCGGCATCTGCTCGACACCGATGGCAGTGAGTCCCAATTCGCTCACAGCCTCTTGGAGTTGGCCGCGCAAGTTCGCCGGATTGCCTTCCGTCTTGATGATGAACGAACCGGCGTTGAAATTCTGCGCGCCCGTTTTGAACTCGCTCTCGGCCACGCTCATCCGCGCGTCCTTCAAACGATAACGCAGCGTCATCAACGTGTTCTCCGTGTTGTGATTGATGACGAAGACTTTCGCATTCGCCGCGCCCGCGAGCTTCCCGCGCACGCGCGCGTCCGCCGTCAACAGTTCCATCGGCGCGGCGAGCACGCTTTTTTCCGTGACGCGCACGGTGGGCACGTTGCGCATCGCGCCGAGCGTCCAGCCGGTGTCGTCGTAGGGGCGCGGGTCGCTGGCGTTGTAATACTGCGTGTCGAGCATCATGTCGGCCATGCGCGAATAGGGCTGGTCCATGCGGATGATATAAGAGCCGGCGGGGAAACGCCGCTCAACCACTTTCCGCTCCGGCTGCCCCGCGCCCTGACGCGGCGGCGGCGCGCTTCCCGGCGCACGCTCGCCTTCCGCGCCTCGCTGTTCCGCTCCCTGCTCCGCCCTCTGTTCTCGCGGCGCACCCGGCGGCGGCGGCGGCGGCGACCTCTCGTCCTTCACCGTGAACTCGCGCGTCGCGCGATGGACTTCGACGCCCATCAGGCGGAGCAAGTTGATCATGTCAGCCGCTTCGACGGGGCGCGCGGCGTCGCCCGGCACGACGTAAGCCGCCGGCCCCTCGTTCGCCGCTTTCGCCACGGCGCGTTTGCTCTTGAGATAGAAGTTATTCAGAAACCGCTCGCGGTTCTGCGCCGTGAAATTCATGGCGAGCAGGAGGGCCGACTGCTGCAAATTGACATTGTTGCGCAGTGACCACTTGATGCGCGGGAGCGGCGGGTTCGGCCTGAACCAGTCGCGCTGCGCTTGTTGTGTGACGGTGCGATCAATGGTGTCCGCCCCGCCGTTGCCGAACGTCTCGTAGAAACGCCCGATGGAATTGTGCCCGTTGGCGACGTAGAACATGTAGTTCGGCGCCCAGCCGTCGTAGAAGCCGTGCGTCCACACGCCGGGCACGCCGCGCTTCGTCATCTCTTCCACTTCGTGATAGGCGAGCAAGTGCCACTCGTCGATCACAATCGGGTCGAGCCAGGCGTTGTAAGGCCCCGTTCCCGTCGAGGTGTAGAGGAACGGCACGGACTCGTGGAGGTCGTGCAAAACCTGCGGGTGATACTCCAAAAAGGTCTTCATCATGTTGCGCGTCAGAGCGAGCGCCATCCCCAGCCCGTCGCGGTTGTTGTCGTGCGCCACGTACTTGCCCCAGTACAACAGCGACGGCGAATTTTTGCCGGGGTTGGCTTTGCGATAATTGTAGAGATCGACCATGCGGTCGCGCCCGTCAACTTCGAGCGTCGGCGTGATCAGCACGATGAGGTTGCGCCGGATATCCTGAATGAACGGCGTCTCTTCGACAGCGAGGCGATAGGCCATCTCCATCAGCATTTCGGGCGAGCCGGTTTCGGTCGAGTGGATCGAACCGGAAGCCCAGTAGAAAGCTTTGCCCTCGCCGATGAGTTGTTTGGCTTCCGCATCGGACGTGCGGCGTGGGTCGGCGAGGCGGGCGGTGATCTCTTTGTAACGGTCGAGTTTGGCGAGATTAGCTTCGTCGCTGACGGCGACGAGCAGTTGTTCGCGCCCCTCTTCGGATTTCTCCGGCGCGACGAAGACGCGCACGCGCGGGCTGGCTTTTTCCAACTCGCGCATGTAACGGTGAATCTCTTTCGTGTAAGTCAACTTGTTCGGCGTGCCGATGACGTAGCCGAGAACTTTGTCGGGCGACGGCACGCGATCTGACGCCGGGAGATGATCGACGAGTTCGGTCAGAAAATACTTTTCCGTCGTGTACTCTTTGATCTTCCCCGTATAGCCTTCGTTGTTACGCGTTGGGGCAGCACTTGAGGCAGGCGACTTTACGGCCTTTTGCGCGACGGCGGCGGTGAATGAGACACATAGCGCGGCGGCGCAGGTCAGCAGACACGTCGAACGCAGCGGGCGCGGGCGTCCTCGTTTCATGGATGTTCCTCCATCAAGGTAGAGACAGAATTAAGAGCGGCGCGTTTTTGGTTGAAATGAAAGCGGGAGGATGATAAATCATCAACGCGCGAATTCATACCACTTTGGCAGATACGTGATTTTTCCGTCCCGCATACAGACGATAACGGGCACAGGAAAAACTGTCAGAATCTCTAAATCGTAACTTACAACATTGGGACAGAGGGAAAACATGAACCACGCGCATCACACGAATCCACACCAGACAAACCACGCGAAAGCTAAGGGTTGTTTCGTGTGATTTCGTGGTTAGTTTTTTTGCCCCTGTACACATCTTGTGAGGACTGATTTAACCGCTTGAGCGCACGCTCAACATCCGGCGCACGCACGACGCGCTTACGCCAAGCCTTGAATGAAATTGGAGACGCGACACATCTGGACACTTTGATGAAATACTTGGCGGTGGCGGCGGGCAGCGCGCTCGGCGGAATGTTGCGCCATTATCTGAACGGCGGCATCCTCTCGCGCTTAGCCGAACCTTTCCCCACCGCCACCTTCTTCATCAACGTCAGCGGCTCTTTCATCCTCGGCTTCTTTTTGACTCTAGCGACCGAGCGGTTTCAGTTGAGCGATCATCTCAGGCTCGCCGTCGCCGTCGGCTTCGTCGGCGCGTACACGACCTTCTCCACCTTCGAGTATGAGACGCTGCGCCTCGTCGAAGCGCGCGGACTAGCGTTGGCGCTGCTGAACGTCGTCTTAAGCGTCGCGGTTGGCTTCGCCGCCGTGTGGGGCGGAATGATGCTGGCGCGAATGTTTACCCACCCGCCCGCGCCGAGCCTGACGCGGGCTGAACGATTCGAGCGGCAGGCCGATGCGGCAGGCGATTCATTGCAACGCTCCGGCGCGAAGAGCGGCCTCCCCGACGCTACTGCCGGGCCGCCTGAGGTATAGACGCTACTGCCGGGCCGCGTGATGGATAATTCGCTTGCATCTGCGGAGTCGGCTCCGGCATCTAAAATTCACACCGGGCGCAATAACGCCCTAACAAATTTCTCCAAATTTTTCGCTTGGAGATAACAGCGAAGGAAGGATTTCGATGAACGATTTTCAGTCCCGTAACCAACGCTTTGACCCCCCGCAACAGGCGTGGCCGCCGCAACAGGCGGGCGGGTGGGGCAGTTTGCAGGCGCAGACGGCGGCGCAGGCCACGGTCGCCGAACGGATGAGTTTCATCCGCAAAGTCTATGCTCTCTTCTTCGCCGCGACGCTCTTCGCCATTGGCGGCGTCGCGTTCGGCATGTCGTTTCCGCCGCTGCTGGAATTTGCCGCCGGACATCCGTGGATCATGCTCTTGGCGATGCTCGGCGGCGTGATGGGCGCGCAGGCCGTGCGCCATGTGCGCGGGCTTAATTTAGTCGCGCTCTTCGCTTTCACGACGTTTACGGGCGTGGTCATCTCGCCGCTCCTGTACGCGGTGAGCCTCTATAATCCGGCATCGATCTGGCAGGCGGGCTTGTTGACCGTCGGCATCTTCGGCGGTTTGACGGCCTACGTCTTCATCTCGAAACGCGACTTCAGTTTCCTGCGCGGGATGCTGTGGACGGGTTTGATCGTGATGATCGTGGCGGGATTGGCGAACGTCCTGATCGTCGGTTCGAGCGCGCTCGGCTTCGGATTGGCGGCGGCGACGCTCCTGCTTTTCGCGGGCTTCGTACTCTACGACACGTCGAACATCATCCGGCAATATCCGACGAACGAATACGTGGCGGGCGCGCTCTCGCTCTATCTCGATGCTTTCAACATCTTCCTCGCGCTGATTCGCATCCTCAACGCGGGACGACGTTAAAGCGCAACCGCGGTGCAGTAAAAACCACCCGGCAGACGTGAAAGCGGGGGGGGACGCGCAAGGGCGTTCGCTGCCGCCTCTTTGTTTTTCGCAACAAGAAGATGCCTGAATCTGACGTT
>JBPCIP010000192.1:0-44641 GCA_051006195.1 Pyrinomonadaceae bacterium | reverse complement strand
TATCTTTCAAGGGGGCTGGTTGACACGACTGGCGAGGTCGAAACCGAATGGAAACCATCATCACGACGGGTAGGGTTACGGCGGCAGCCCATCACAATTCGGGAGTACGGTACGCCAACATAGCCCGTACAGCGCGTTGCCTTGCGCATGCCCGAAAAGGATTATCAAGGCCCTTAGAAACTGTAATCTCTCTTTCGAGAGTGTCTTTAAGGGTGGCTGAATTATACCCCAAGTTGAGGCGCAAATTTGAAAGCATGTGCGCGACGGCTACGTTTTCCTCTGCGTCATAAATGGCGCAGTCTCCAACGAGGTTTTGATGAAGACCTGAGAATGTGGGTAATGACAAGCGCATGAGCGCGGGGAGATAAGGCAGAGCTCAAGTTATAAAGCCCCGCAGGGGCGACACACGGCCAAGCAATGTGTCGCCCCTGCGGGGCTTCTCAAGTTTATTTCTCAACCTGACCTCTGGCGTAAGCCAGAGGCTATTACCTGTCGCCGCTTCGCGGCTGTCCGTGGTATTGCTGGCAGTTCGTGGCGGTCATACTCGCCGCCGCGCTCCACGGTTCAGTCAGTGCCGGTCGCGGCAGGCGCTATGCTCCCTGCGCGGCGGCGACCGGAGTCTCTTCGGCCAACAGGCTCCTGAGCATCCACGCGGTCTTTTCGTGAACCTGCAAACGCTCTGTGAGCAGATCGGCGGTCGGGGCGTCGTCAGCGTCCTCAGCCGTGGTGATGACGCTGCGCGCCGTGCGCGCCGCCGTCTCGTGACCTTCGACGAGTTGACGGATCATCACGTTGGCAACGGGCACGCCCTCTTCCTCGGTGATGGAAGTGAGGCGCACGAACTCCTTAAAAGTCGCGGGCGCGAAGACGCCGAGAGCGCGGATGCGTTCGGCGATCAAATCATTCGCCGTCCAGAGTTCGTTATACTGCTCCTCGAACATAACATGGAGAGTGCGGAACATCGGCCCCGTCACGTTCCAGTGAAAGTTGTGCGTCTTCAAGTAGAGCGTAAAAGTATCCGCGAGCAGGCGCGACAATCCATCGGCGATCTCGCGCCGGTCTTTTTCCTCGATGCCGATGTTGACGGGCATCGCTTTGGCTTCCAATCCAGTTTTATTTGACATGAAAAATTCTCCTTTATCCGGTGGAGACTCTACCAGCAATTTTTGTCAGTCGTTTGTCAAAATTTATGCATTGTTTCCGGCGAACAAAGGGAAAAATCGCTTGCGCGCAACGCTTCGGTCAGTTCCGCAGTTTGACTCGATAAATGGTGTGTCTGCCGATGAGCGCGACCGGGTGGCGTTCGTACCAGCGGTCGAGATGGGAATGGTCGAAAGGCTGATCGGCGGAGATGACAACGTAGGAGAGCGGGAGGCGCGCGGCAATGTCGCGGGTGAAGGAAGCGATGTAATCGGCGTAGTTGCGCTGCTCGGCCATGATCTCTTCGGGCGTGACGGGCTTCGGGTTAATAGTCAGGCGCGGGTTGGCGCGCTCCCAGCCGAAGATGGCGAACTGGATGAAACCCCGGTCGCGATAATCCGCCGCGAACCCGTCCGCCGCGACTCCCGAAAAGTAGAGGTACTGAAAAAAGCGTTCCTTGTTTTCCTCCACCGTCACGCCGGAGAAGACGAACATGTGCGGCGCCCAGACGACAGAGAGCGGCGTGGCCGCCGGGATGTTGTCCGTCCGAAAGATGCTGGGGTTGAAGACCACCCCGCGCGGAGCCAGAGCGGTACGCTCGATGTCGTCGGCGTGCTCGCGCAGCCAGTTTGTCACGCCGCCCCATTCGTCGCGCGTGAAGTTGCCCGCCGCAAACTTCTTCGTCGCGACGAGCGTCTCGCCCGCGCCCCACAGAAACGCCGCGAGCGCAACGGGCAACCAGAGCCGGTGGGGCATGAGAGACGGAGCATGGAGAGGCGTAGGCGCATCCGCCGTTGCGCCCTGAGTTAAAGCACGCTTGTGCTTCGCGCGCCCGTGCCAGAGCAGCCCGGCGGCGATTGATGCCGCCAGCAGCACGACGTAGTTGCCGATGTACTGTTCGTAGTGCATCGGTTGGAGCGAACGCCCGGTGATGATCTGTTGATTGAAGACGACGAGCACCGTCAGGGTGAGCGACGCATTGAAGAGCACGGCGCGGTCGCGCCCGTCGAGCCACCGGCGGCGCACGCCGTAGAGGAGCGCGGCCAGCACGATCACGTCGAGGAGAATGACGCCGCGCCAGAGGTCGGGGGCGCGCGAATAAACCAGAACCTGCACCTTATCCATCGTCGGCGCGCGGCGCGCGAGCAGGATGAAGTAAGGGACGAGCGAGGCGAGGGCGCAGGCGGCGACGACGGCGAGCGGCGCGATAGCCGCGCGCCAGTTGTCGGGGCGCGCGACGAGCCAGAGCAGGGCGGCGCAACCGGCGAGCGCGGCGGCGGCAGTCCAATGGTAGAAATACGAATAGACCATCAGCGCGAAGAGCACACCCGCGACGGCGGCGCAGAGCAGTCGCCCCCGGCGCGCATCGGCAGAGAGAGCGTGCCAGAGCGAGAGACAGAAGAAGAGGAAAAAGACGAAAGGCACGCCGGGCACGTAACGCCTGAGAAAAGGCAGGTAGACGTAGGCCGGCATCGCGCCGGTGAGGTTGACCGCCAGCCCTTGCCCGGAAATCAGAATGCCGAGACAGAGCGTGAAGAAAACTGCGACGGCGGCGACGCGCTCGTCTCCCGTGAGCGAGCGCGTCAGGCCGAAGATGGCGCACGATGACGCGAAAGCGATGAACGGCATGATGAGGATGAACATCACGGGCGTCCTCAAATTAAACACGCGGGCGGGCAGCGCGAGCAGGTAGGGCGGAATGAACTGGATGGAAAAAAGCGACTCGGCCTGCGGCGCGCTCGCCTCGTCGTCGCGCCCGGTGTAAGGATCATTGCGTCGCGGGCGGCCATCAACGAGCGCGTTGACGTAGGCCGCGTAGGCGGGTTCGTCGCTGTAGAAATAAGCGTAAGTGCCCTGCCAGTCGGCCCCGCGTTTGTACCAGAGATGCGCCTGCGGCAAGAGCGACAGCAGCGTCATCGCCAGCCCGGCCAGAACGCCCAGCCGCCAACCAAACCGACGGTCTTGATCGAACAATTAATTTACCCTTTGAAACTCACCATCGAATTGGGGAAGAGCGTCAAGAAGTCTCCGGCACTGATGCGGCGTCTCGCTTGACCGGACCAAACCTTGCGCCCCGGCACTAGCGCGCCCGGCGAGGCTTTTCAGCGGCGCAACTTAACACGGTGGAGCATGAAATTCCCAACGCGCTCGCCCGCGTCGCGGTCGTACCAGCGGTCAAAATTCGAGACATCGCGCTCTTCATTCACGGCGACGACGAGGTAAGAGATGACAGGCCGCGCCGCGTGCTCACGGTCGAACGAATCGATGTAGTCGGCGTAACTACGAATTTCGGCGTCTTGCTCTGCGCGTGTGATGGGGGACGCCTGGCGCGACAATCCCTTCATGGAGCGTTCCCAACCGAAGAGATAAAACCAGACGTAGGTCGGCTTGTTCACCAGTTCGGCAAAGTCCTCGGCGTCGATGCCGGAATAGTAAAGCTGTTGGTAGAAACGTTCTTTGTGTTCGGCGGGGGTCACTCCCGAAAACATAATCATCTGCGGCGCCCAGAGGACGGGCAGCGATGCGACTCCCACGAGCGTTTCGGCCTGCACGGCCTCGGCGAAGACGACCGGACGCGCCGCTCCCGCTGCTGCTGCTGCTGTGCCGCCCGGCGCGGCCCGCGCGAGTTCGGCAAGTCGGCGCGCGACGCCGTGCGCTTCGTCGCGCGCCACGGCGGTTCGGATGTGTCTCGCCGAGGCCACACACATTTCCATCGCGCCCCATGCGAGCGCGAGGAGAGCGCAACCGGCGAGCAGCACGCCGCGTACTCCCCGACCGGACGCGACACGGGCAGGGAGCGTCATCGTTGTGGTGCGCCCGCCGCGCCGGATGAGCCAGAGAGTCAGAAAGAGCGCCATCAACGTCAGATAGTTGGCGATAAACATCTCGTAGTGAATCGGCTGGAGTGAGCGTCCGGTCACAATTTGCTGGTTGAACACAACGAGCGGAGTAAGCGCGAAAGATAACGTGAAGAGCGTCGCGCGCGAGCGCAAACAGACGCGCCCGCGTTTCGCCGCGATGAGGAGGACGGCGATGATTCCGAGGTCGAGCCATTCTAAAGGGCGCGACAAATCGGGCAGGCGGGAGAACTCCAAAATCTGCACTGTGTCCATTGTCGGCGCACGATGTGAGAGCAGGAGGGCGTAGCCGGAAAGGGCGACCACTGCCGGCAGAGCGATCACACCGAATGCACGCAATGCGCGTGGCCTGTCGCCGGAACGCGCCGACAGCCAGAGCAGCGCGAGGCAGGCAAGCCAGGCAGCAGCAGCCGTCCAGAGGTAAAAATAAGAAAAGACGAGGAGGGCGAAAATCAGCCCCGCGCCGCAGGCAGAGAGGAAGCGCGCGCGCGGCTTCTCGCTCGTCAGGGCGTGCCACACGGCGAGGCACAGAAGGAAGAAAAGCGGGAACGGCACTGCCGGCATGGAGCGGCGCAGGAAGGGCAGAAATATATAGGGCGTGGAAGTTCCGCCGAGCAGGAACGTCAATTTTTGCAGGCGGACGAGCGCGCCGAAACAGAGCACCCAGAGCGCGCCCGTCGCGGCCAGTTCGTGATCGCCGGTGACTCCATAAAACAATCGGGAGATGAAGAGAGTGCTGAAAAAGGCGGTCAGAAAAGGGAGGGCGATGAAAATTGTGGGGGCCGATAGTCCGAGGATGCGGGCCGGTATCGCGGCGGCGTAAGCGGGAATAAACTGAATGGAAAAAAGTGACTCCGGCAGGGGCGTCGCGGGCGCATCGTCCCGGCCAGTATAGGGGTCGGAGAGGCGCGGACGACCAAGCGTCAGCGCGTTGAGGTAGCTCAGGTAAGCCCGCTCATCGGGATGATAGCTGGCATACGCGCCCTGCCAATCATGGCCTTTGACAAGCCGGAGATGCGCTTGCGGAATGAGAGCGAGCAAGCCCATCGCCAGGGCTGCGCCGAGTCCCCAACGCCAGGTTCTTCGTTCCTGCATATGTCGAAATGTCTCGAATGAAAATCTCTGCCTGAGAGCCTCAAGTAAAAGAGCGTGATTATAGCTTGTCCCTCATCCGGCGCACACGTCGCGGGCGTTGTTGACAAGATAATGGGCGCAAGCGAAGATGCGGGGCAACCTCGAAAGTCGCCTTCGTAAGGCGCGCACGCCGCTGCCGGAGAGAATGCCATTGACCCTTGGGACAAAGTATGACCCGAAATGAGAAATTGAGACCGTAAGCATATGTCGTCGATTGTTTATGAAGAGAAGGAAGCGACTTCGTCAACGCGACTCGCCGCGATGTGCGCCAGCCTGCTGATGCTCGTGGCCTTGATCGATTCGCAGGTGGTCGGGGCCATCGCGCCGCAGATCGCGGCGGGGTTGGGCAGCGCGAAGACGAGCGTGGCAAGCAGCATGATGATCTATGCGGCGGCGGCGGCGGCGGTCGCGCTCATGCTCGGTCGCTATGCGCGGCGCATGAGTCCGGTGAAGTGGTTGCCGATTGCCGCCGGAATCTTTGTCGGGGCCAACATGCTCGCCGCCCTCGCGCCGCACGTCGCCGTGTTCTGGGCGGCGCGGGCACTGGCCGGGCTGGCGGGCGGGTTAGTGAGCGCGCTCGTGATCGCCGCGCTGGCCGACGCTTCCACCTATGCGCGGCGCGGCAAGCAGATGAGCGCGGTGGCCGTCGCCTATTTCCTCGCGCCCGTCCTCGGCGTGCCGTTGGGGACGTGGCTTGCGGGACGTTTCGGCTGGCGCGCGGTCTTCGCCGCGTCCGCCGTGCTGGTCGCCATGGCGGGCTTGCTCGTGCGTCAATTTCCTCTGCCGACGGCAAATGCGGCGAAAGGCGAACCGGGCGCAGACGCGAGCGCGGCGGAACAACGGACGACGGATGAGGATGCGACGGGGCGTGCGTCGCTCTGGCGACTGGCGATGCGTTCGCGTTCGACGCGGCGCGGCATCGTGAGCGCGTTCTTCGTCTCCGGCGGCCTCGTCGGGTTGACGGCTTATCTCGGCACATGGCTCTCGGATGCCTTCGGCGCGGGCGCGCGGGAGGTCGGTTTGGTCTACGCGTTGGCGGGCATGGGCGCGGTTGCGGGCGGTGCGCTCGGCGGCTTGCTCGCCGACCGTTATGGCAAACGGCGCGTGGCGGTCGCGAGCAGCGCGTTGATGATTTTGTTGTTGCTCATCTTGCCGTCGTTCACATGGAGCGCGCCGCTCTTCGCCTTAATCGGCGCGACGGCCTTCCTTGCCGCGTTGCGCGTCGCGCCGCTGCAAGCGTTGATCACGGAACTCGTCGCTTCGTCGGAGCGCGCCACCTACGTGGCTTTGCGCAACGGCGCGTCGCAACTCGGCATCGCGGCGGCAGTCGCGGCGGGCGCGCGCATCTATCCGAGTTACGGACTCGCGGGCGTCGGCGCGATGTGCGCCGCTCTGACGCTGGGCGCGACTTTGAGCATGCGTAAACTCGCAGACCCGCACGCCGCAACGACAAAAGGACACGATGAAGGTGCGACGCCAAACCTAACGGGCGACAAGCCGCCGCGCTCTTTCAGCGGCAAACGTATTGCTCGCGCGTTGCTCGCGTCGGCGTTAGCGTTGGCGCTGTTCGCGGCGGTGGGCTTGCCGTATCTCTTGAGTTTCGCGATCACTAAAGCGGGGACGCGCCCCGGCGAGCGCGAGCGCAGGGATACGCCCGCCGCCGTGGGTGCGACTTTCGAGAACGTCGCTTTCGCTTCGACCGACGGCAACACGCTCTCCGGCTGGTATCTGCCCGCAACGAGCGGCGCGCGGCGCGTGACCGTCATCCTGACGCACGGGTTGTTTCGCTCGCGCTACGAAATGCTCGAACGCGGGTTGGATTTGTGGCGCGCGAATTACGGCGTCCTGCTCTACGATCTCAGGCGGCACGGGCAGAGCAGGGCGGAATTTTCCAGCATCGGATTCGACGAGCGCCACGACGTGGAGGCGGCTTTCCGCTTCGTGCGCGCACGCGAACCGGAGCACCGCATCGTGCTGATGGGCGTCTCGATGGGCGCGGCGGCGACGTTGCTTGCGGCCTCCGAAATTCAAGATGAAAAACTGCTCGCCGTCGTCGCCGAATCGAGTTTTTTGTCATTCATGGATACGGTGCGCCATCACGTCGCGTTATTGCGCCTACCGGCTTTTCCTTTCGCCTCACTATTGATAAAGTTCACCGCGTGGCGTTTGAATTTTGCTCCGGGCGATTACGATCTCTTGCCGGCGGTTCGCAAGATTTCGCAGCCCATCCTTTTTGTCGGCGGCACGAAGGATGTGCGGATGCCGAACGCGACCGTGCTCGAACCGCTCTATGCGGCGGCGCGAGATGCGCGTAAAAGTAAGTTCATCGCCGAAGGCGCGACGCACGGCCACGCTTACGACGAGTCGCCGGAAGCTTACATCAAAGCCGTCACGGACTTTTTGGCAACATTCGAATCACCTGCAAAGCGCGGCGAATTGAAACCGTGAGCGCGACGGGCGCGTACAATTGCTGTTCAACCGGCAACCATTCACCTTTAACCTACTCGAAAGGAAATTTAATCACATGAAAGTTAACCAAAATATTTCTGCGCGCCTGTTGCGTGCGACTTCCTCTTTCGCCGCTTGCCTCTCGCTCGGCGGTGTGTTGCTCATCGCCGGAAGCACCGCCTGCGCGCAGGACACCATGAAGCAGGAGGGCATGAAGCAAGAAGGCATGAAGCAGGAGGGTATGGCGCAGGAGAAGAAAGTTGACAAGCGCAAGTTGACGACGATTCAGACGGCGAGCGTCGATGTCGGCGCGACTAAGAAGGCGGTCGAAGTGCGCTATCTCAATTTGCCGTGGGGCAAGGCGACTTTCGGCTACATCGAGAACGGCATCGATCCGCGCAACAACAACTACTATGCGAAACGCACATGGCCGATTGCGCATCTGCACCTCGCCGCTCCCGCCGAGTTTCACGGCCAGATGCTCGCCCCCGGCAACTACGCGATGATCATCACCCCGAAGAACGCTGAGACAAAGAGCGGTTTGAAACTCGCGTTTGCGTCGTTCAAACCCGCCGAAGCGAACGGCACGTTCCTCGTCCCCGGCAACGTCTTCGTGGAGACGCCAAAGGATGCGGCGGTCGTGGCGGAGAAAGAGGTCGCATTCGCCGAGGGCGCGCCGATGGTCGATGAGTTGCACATCTGGACGGGAGCGGAAGGCAAAACCGTCTCGATCAAAATCAACTACGGCGACCGCACGCTCACCGAGAAACTCACGCTCAAGTAAATAATTGACACAGGAATGCCGACAGGAGGATTTTCATGGGCGAACAAAATTCCACGAAGGCGGCCAGCAACAGCAGCGGCAGCGTCGCCTCTGCCTCGACGAGCGCACCAGCCGTCGCGGAACATAACGGAGCCGCGAAACCTAATGAGTTGCACGACGCAGCGGCTGAGGTCGAAGGCGTCGCGCTTGACGGGGCGCGGTTAATCCCGGTGGCGCAGGACGAAGCCTCGTCTTCCTACTCGATGCTCGAACCGCGCATGAAAAAGGTTTACGGCGCGTATTACAAAGAACTCTATTACACGCCGGAGCGGCGCGTGCTCGACCCGAAAGTGCAGGAGTTGATCTCGATTGCCGCCTCGCTCGTGGCGAAGTGCGACGGCTGCATTGACGGGCATATGAAAAAAGCGCTCTCCCTCGGCGCGACGAAAGAAGAGATCAGCGAGACGATCTGCATCGCCGCCGCCATCAACGCCGCCGCCATGATCGATCTCAGCGACCGCACGGCGGAGCGACTCGGACTCAACCATTTCCCCTCGAAGCCTCGCGGAAAGGTCTGACGACGGAAGGCTGATCCAGCGATGAATGATGAATCAAGATGTATGAAGTATCGTAGTGCGAAAAATAACGAAACGACGGCGATACCGCGATGGTCGCGTGGTGGCGGCAGATGTGGTTTTTTGATCGTCTTGACGCTTGCGCTGCTGCTGCTGCTGCTGTGGTCGGCAAATGCCGTCGTCGCGCAGGAGGCGAAGGCGACGACGAACGTCGCGCCGGAAAAGCGCAGTGGTAGCGCGTTTGCGGGGCGGATCGAGTACGCGGAGTTTTCCTCGGCGAGTCTCGGTCGCAACGTGCGTTATGCGGTATCGCTCCCGCCTTCGTATGACGGGAAGAAATCGCAGCGTTACCCGCTCGTCATCTTCCTGCACGGGTTAAACAACGACGAGCGCGATTGGGAAAGCCACTGCATCGAGACGAAGCTGGAAGCCCTGCGCGCGACGAGGAAGGTTGGCGAGTTCATCGTCGCGATCCCTTACGGCGCAAACAGCTTTTATCTCAACGCGCAGGACGGCACGCGTTATGAAGATGCTGTCGTCAAAGACTTCCTCCCGTTCGTGGATAAAACTTATCGCACGATTGCCGCGCCTCGTGCGCGTCTCATCGAAGGCATTTCGATGGGCGGCTACGGCGCGCTCCTCATCGCTTTCAAACACCCGGAACTCTTCGCGGGCGTCGCCGCGCACAGCGCCGCCCTCTTCGACGAATTGCCGCAACCGCCGCAGTCGCCAACTGACCGGGGCGCGAAGTATCGCTACGATCTCGCGACCAAACTCTTCGGCGTGCCGCCCGACCCCGCGTTCTTTCAGGCCAATAACCCGCTCCACCTCGCGCGCACGAACGCCGCCGGGCTGAAGCGGCTGAAGATTTATTTCGACATCGGCGCGAGCGACCGTTACGGTTTCGAGAAGGGCAACGAAAAACTCTCCGCCGCGCTCAAGGCTGCCGGAGTCGCGCACGAGTACACGCTCGCGCCCGGTGCGCACGGCTGGTCTTTTTTGGTTGACCGGAGCGAACCCGCCTTCGCCTTCGTCTGGAACACGCTGCGTTGAGTCTCGTCACCGCCGCCAAGCATGACGAAAGCACGCCCGCGCCCGACGCTGCGGAGAGCGCGCTTAACTTCCGACCCGCGCGACAGTTGCCGTCGCAGTCGCCTCCGGCGAAGAAGAAGGGCAACAAGGTCAAACCCGAAAACGAGCGCGTGGATTTGTTGACGCTTGATCGAGAGTTTATCAACGCGGCCTACTCGCGCGGCGAGTTGAAAGCCTTTGACGCCTATCTCGGCGATGAAGCGCGCCTGCACCGCAACGGCCTTTTTCCGTTAACGACCGGAGACGCGGTCCGCGCGTTTCTCTCCCGCAAGACATACATCATGCAGGGCGTGCCGATGAAGTCGGAGGTTGCGCAGTCAAACGATCTGGGCTACACCTACGGGCATTACGAGGTACGCGAGAGCAGCGCGCCGTCGCCACGCCCGGCGGTGGAGAAAGGCTACTATGTGCGCATCTGGAAGCGCGACGCAACAGGCCGCTGGAAGATCGCGCTCGACACGACGAACCCGCTCCCGCCCGAAGAGAAAAAATGACATTTGGAGACGAACGGGTGCTGATTTATTCCGTCCCGCGCGGCGCGGTTGATATTCGAGCAGGGAGAGTCATGGGCCTGCTCTCAATCCGGTGACAGGCAATTAATGATTTATCTTGATGGAGTGAAAGTCGATGAATAGTTTTACGCCGACGGCGAGAAGCGCGGTGAAGCGTTTGCCGAAGCGCGCCGAATATGAGCGCGCGGCCATCCATCAAATTTTGGATGAGGGTTTCGTGTGTCATGTCGGCTTTGTCGTCGAGGGGCAGCCGTTCGTCATCCCGACGGCCTACGGGCGCGTGGGGGACAGGCTTTATCTGCATGGCTCTCAAGTGAGCCGGATGTTGCGCGCCTTGCGCGATGGCCTCGACGTGTGCGTGACCGTGACGCTGGTTGATGCATTGGTGATGGCGCGTTCCGCTTTCCATCATTCGATGAATTACAGATCGGTGGTGGTCTTCGGTCAGGCCGTGGCGGTCGAAGACCGGGGGGAGAAATTGGAAGCGTTACGCGCCTTCTCCGAACACGTCGCGCCGGGGCGCTGGGATGAAGTGCGGCAGCCCACCGAAGGCGAGATCAAGGCGACGATGGTGCTGGCCCTGCCGCTCACGGAAGCTGCGGCGAAAGTACGCACGGGGCCGCCCGTCGATGATGAAGAAGATTATGCGTTGCCCGTGTGGGCGGGCGTGCTGCCTTTGCGTGTGGTGGCCGATGCGCCGGTCAGCGATCCGCGCCTGCCGCGCGAGATCGCGCCGCCCCCGCATGTCTTGAACTACGAGAGACCAGCGCGCAGGTGATCTCCATTTCGTGTGCCTGGAAGGAAAGCGAAGATGAGTCATGAATGGCGGCGGGGCGACTATGTGATCAGCACGGAGAGGGCGCGGCTGGATGTTGGATTGATTCATAAGTTTTTGACTGAGTCGTCTTACTGGGCGACGGGACGCCCGCTTGAAGTTGTGCGTCGCTCCCTTGAGCACTCGCTGGCGTTCGGCATCTACAGCGGCGAGCGCCAACTCGGATTTGCGCGCGTCATCACGGACTATGCAACGTTCGCGTGGATCGCGGATGTGTTTGTGCTGGAAGAGTTTCGCGGGCAGGGGTTGGGCAAATGGCTCGTCGAAGTGATCCTCTCGCACCCGGAGTTGCAGGCGTTTCGCCGCTGGGTGCTGGCGACGAAAGATGCGCACGAACTGTATCGAGCGTTCGGCTTTCGTGAGTTGCAGCGTCCCGCACGCTGGATGGAGCGGCACGACCCACAGACGGCGGAGCGACCGGACTACTGGACAGAGACGAGCGCGTTGACTGATAGCGTTGGTTGAAACACATTAAGGGGCGCGGTTCTGGGTTTCGCGTCCGGGTGCTGGTCGCTTTGTGCCTTTGCCGCTTAATGGTAATTTGGCGGGCAACGCATTAAGAGGCAGAATGGGAAACATTGAATGAGCACGCCGGTCGCCGTCTGGCTCTTGCTGAGTTTGATCTGGGGTTCGACGTGGCTTTTCATAAAACTCGGCTTACAGGATTTGCCGCCCTTCACGTTCGCGGGAGTGCGATTCGTCATCGCCGCCGCGATCCTCGTCGTCGTCATCGCCGTCCGGCGAGTGCCGCTGCCGCGCGAGCGGCGCGATTGGGCGCTTATCGCCGTGACGGGGTTGCTGTCCTTCACCATCAACTACGGGCTATTATTCTGGGGCGAGCAGCGCACCTCTTCGGGACTGGCGGCGATCCTGCAAACGATCATTCCCGTCTTCGGCCTCGTCATCGCGCACTATCATTTGCCGGACGAACGCATCACGATGCCGAAGGTGTGCGGCATCGGGCTGGGGGTCGCGGGCGTCGCCTTGATCTTCTCGGATCAGTTCGGGACGGAAAGCGGATCATCGGCGGTGGCGGGCAGCGCGGCCATCGTCACGGGAGCGTTCGGCGTGGCCTATTCCAACGTGCTGGTGAAAGCGCGGGCGCGTCACATCGAACCGGCGGCGCTCGCGGCGGGACAGATGATTTGCGGATTCGTGCCGCTGCTCCTCGTCGGCGCGACGCTCGAAGGAAACCCCTTCAGGTTGCGCTGGACGCCGCTCGCGCTCGTGTCGCTGTTCTATCTCGCGGTGGTCGGTTCGGCGCTCGCATTCCTCCTTTTCTACTGGCTCGTGCGCCACATGGACGTGACGAAGACGATGCTCATTCCGCTCGTCACGCCGCCGATTGCGGTGTTGCTCGGCTGGCTGGTCTTACACGAAGGCTTGACTTGGCGCACGGCGACGGGAGCCGCCGCCATCATGTCGGGGATCGGATTGATCGTGACGCGACGGAAGAAAGAGTCGCAGGAAGTAGTGAACAAGGAAGTCAAGATGAGATGAAGGTCAAGGAAAGGATAACGACTAAATGAAACGGGAAGATTCCGCGTGGGAAGGGATGCAGACGAAGGCGGTGCATGCATCGCGTGAGCATAACACGACGCACGCACTCAGTTCGCCCATCTGGCAAACGTCAACTTTTTGCGCCGACTCATCGGAACACTTCGACGAACTCGCGACAGCATCGCGCCCCACCGAGTTCTACACGCGCTACGGCAACCCGACGCACAAAGAGGCGGAGGCCACCATCGCCGCGCTCGAAGGCGGGGAAGCCGCGCTCCTGGCGGCCTCCGGCATGGGCGCGATCTTCGCCGCGATGCTGTGCAATTTGCGCGCGGGCGATCACGTCGTCGCGCAACGCCATCTTTATTCCGGCACGACCACGCTCATCGAAGAATTGCTGCCGCGCTGGGGCATCGAGTACACGTTCGTCGATCAATTCAACGCGACCAACTTCGCCGCCGCCGTCCGCGCGCAGACGAAACTCATCTATGTCGAGACGCCGACCAACCCGCTCATGCACCTCACGGATTTGCGCGCCGTCGCCCGCACGGGGCGCGAACGCGGCATCACGACGATGGTGGACAACACGTTTGCCACGCCCGTCAATCAACGCCCGCTCGCGCTCGGCATCGATGTCTGTGTCCACAGCGCGACGAAATATCTCGGCGGCCACAGCGACATCACGGCGGGCGTCATCGTCGGCACGGAAGAGTTTATTCAAAAAGCATGGAAGTTCGCGCTGGTGGTGGGAGCCGCGCTCAGTCCTTTCGACGGGTGGCTGCTTTTGCGCGGCCTGCGCACTTTGACCCTCAGAGTCGAGCGGCACAACCGCAACGCGCACGCGCTCGCGCAGTTTCTCGAATCACACCCGCAGGTCGCGCGCATCCACTATCCCGGCCTCGAATCGCACCCGCAGCACGAACTCGCCCGCACGCAGATGAGCGGCTTCACCGGCATGCTCGGCCTCGAACTGCGCGGCGGCTTTTGCGCGGCGGAGAAATTTATCGCCGCGCTGAAACTGGCCGCGAACGCGGCGAGCCTCGGCGGCTACCAAACGCTCGTCGTCCATCCGGCGGCGATGTGGAGAAAGCAACTCTCAGCCGAACAGCGCGGCGTGCTCGGACTCGGCGACGGCCTCGTCCGTGTCTCCGTCGGGCTGGAAGACGAAGTCGATCTGTTCAGGGATTTCGCGCAGGCGCTGGACCGGCTCGAAGAGACGGAAGAGACGGAAGAGAAAGCGGCGAGCGCGTCCGCGCGGCAGTCGGCACGCAAGAATTGAGATGAGAAAACTTCGTTACCACCTGGTCGATGTCTTCACCAACCGGCAGTTCGGCGGCAATCCGCTGGCGGTCTTTACGAACGGGCGCGGCATCCTGCCGGAGACGATGCAACGAATCGCCAAAGAATTGAATTTGTCGGAGACGACTTTCGTCTTGCCGCCAGAGGACGCAGCGAACGATTACCGGGTGCGCATCTTCACGCCGGGCGAGGAACTGCCGATGGCCGGGCATCCGACCGTCGGCACGACTTTTGTGCTGGCGCGCGAACACCTGATCGAGCGCGGCGCAAATGAAACGACGATCAAACTGGAAGAGGGCGTCGGCACGATTCCCGTCAATATCGAGTGGCGCGACGGCGAAGCGGGGTTCATCCAAATGCGGCAACCGTCGCCTGCGTTCGGGCCGCGCGTCGATGATACGCAGGCGGTGGCGGAGATGCTCTCACTCGACCCGCGCGAGATCACGGAGACGAATCTGCCGGTTGAAGTCGTCTCCTGCGGCGTGCCGTTTCTCTTCGTGCCGCTCCGCAGTTTGGAGGCGGCGCGCGCCGTCAAGTTTCGCGTTGACGTGTGGGAGCGCGCCCTCAAAGAGATCGTCCCGCCCGAAGTCTTCGTCTTCACGCGCGAAGTGGAATACGACGGATCGACCGTCCACAGTCGCATGTTCGCGCCCGGCATGGGCATCAGTGAAGACCCCGCGACGGGCGGCGCGAGCGGCCCGCTCGGTTGCTATCTCGTCAAACACGGCGTCATCCCCTGTGAGCGCGAAGCGGAGCTCACGAGCGAGCAGGGCATCGAAATGGGGCGACCGAGTTTCATCAAAATCAAGATCGCGCGCGAGGGCGAAGAGATCACGGACGTGAGAGTCGGCGGCGAGTGCCGCTCCATGGGCGAAGGCTATCTTGAGATCGAAGCTTGATTTCACCGCCAAGTCACGAAAGCAGAAAGTTTAGTCCTGTGAAAAGGGCAACCCAAAAACACGCGCGGCATCATCTCTTTTTCTCGTGCGCGTTGGACGGCGTAGATTTCAGAAATTTTCCACAAACGAGCTGAAGCGCGTCGCTGGACTACTTCGTGCTATGAGAATCAAGAGCTTCTAAAAAGAGCTTTACCCTGCCCAACACGTCGCCCTTTTTAATTTCACATTCCCATAAAATTAAGGTTCTCCACCCCTCATTTGTGAGGGCGGCGATATTAGTTTTATCGCGCTCCATGTTTCGGTTGAGCTTTTTAGTCCAGTAATCGCTGTTGGCCGCTGGCCTCTCCGCATCAGGACATCCCGCGTGTTGATGCCAAAAGCAGCCCTGAACAAAGGTTGCAACACTCTTACTCGGCAAAGAGTCCTATGCTTTTATTCACTTGTAATTATTCAAATCAATCGAGACTTCTTTAACAATCTTTGAAAACAAGAAACCATCAATCAGCGATATAGAAGGTTTTGTTGGGTGTTCTGCTTCACGGATTGCCGCTCTGGTAAAATGACTTGTGGTGATAAAAACTCCTTTCGCAGTTGTACTAAGTGCTCCGCGAAAGTTATTAATTTCAACGCTCCCGACAGAGTGTCTCCATCGCTTAACTTGAAACTGCACATGCGTTCTAGAAAAGAAGTAATCGGAATCAGCCACATGCGCATTTACATCAATGCCGCCATCTTGAGATGCTGCTGTGACGGATACATCTCTGAATCCGTGATGCTCGATAACTTCTTTTACTAAATGCTCGAATTTATAAGGATGAATTTGAAGAAGCTGGATACGTAGTTCTTCGGTTTGGTAATTGACCGCTTCGGGATGTTCTGATTTAGGAACTTCAAGTGGGACAATTTCTCTCTCTTCGGCATTAGCTCTTTTCGCTTCCTCATAAAGCGTAGCGGTAATTTCATTTGCTTTATCAAGAGGCACAATAGGAATTTCATTATGGATGTAGAATTCGAAAACCCAGACCGTTCGTAAAACTGTTTTCTTGTCTATTTGATACTCTTGATAATGCCGAAGTAACTCGAGTAATCCTAAAAAAGTGTAAACTTGCCGCCCTTCGTTGGAGAAGCAGTAGAAAGGGATGGGACTGGCATACTGCTCAATAATACGCTTGTTTCTTCCGGTGATTGCTTGATCGCCTATCCTCCCTTGCGCGGTATAAATCAGTATGTTGCTTTCTATTCTGTCGTGGTAAGGATTCTCGGCGATATTCTTCTCATAGGTTTGTGCTGTAGTAAAAATTGCTAAATGTTGTAGATTCTTATGCGCATCAACAGATGGTCTTATGCCGCCTAAGTTTTCTACGTTTAAAGCGAAGCGTATTTGGTCATTCGTATATCTTTCGCCAACTACAAACTCAGTAATCATTAGAAGCCTTGACCTACTTTTTAAGTTCAGTAGTAACTTATCTGCGCCAAGAGTATCATACTGACTATCGTATTTTGAATATCCTCGAAAGTTCAACCGCAATATCGTTAACCTTCACTTAAGAGTATTAAATGATGCCTAAACCAACCCAAGAGGCTAAAGATAGACTTGATTTCATCATTAGAATTAGTCGGCTGGATTTCTGCAAGCCGATTCAAGTTGCAGAAGTTCTATATCACTCGCGGATGGGTGATGATCTCAGTCCTTTAAAATTGGAAACATATAGAGATTTATCTTTACGTTGGCGCGACGCGGTGACGAGTCGTCTCTCAAGGAAACCTTTAACTTCACTGTCACACTATCAGCACGAGATATGGAATCTCCATTCGATTCCTCCGGCGACGCTTAAGGTGCTCGACCAAGTGAATAAAAGAACCGCCGGAGCAGTTGAGAGATATATTTATATGCGATACCGCGAGAGGCAGCGAATGGTGAGAACGATTTTGGCTGAACTAAAGACGGCGAAGCCAGAGACTTTTCATATTTCTTCATTCTTGGAATCGTTTCACCATTCTGAACTCAAGGCTGAACTCGACAGAATCTATAAAATAGTTGTGCGTAGTTTGATAACGATGATTATCGAAGTCATCCCAGCATTCAAGGTTAGAGTGGTGATAAGCTCACCGTCGAAAAGTCGCGCCTATTCAAATGAGTTTCCTGCTCTTATCCGGTTGCTTCTCGGCCTCGACGCGGACAATCTCACTTGGGAGCAGCCGGCGCACATTTACCGTGTCGGCGTGACCAATGCCGCCGACAGGGGCTTGGATATGTGGGCTAACTTTGGCCCCGCCGTGCAGGTGAAACACTTAACGCTGAATGAAAATCTGGCGAACGAGATCATAGACCAAGTGGAATGCGATCATATTGTGATCGTCTGCCGAGACGCGGAGGCCGGTGTTATTCAAACGGTAGTCAGGCAGATCGGATGGGGACGCCGCGTGCGGGGGATTGTGAAAGAGTCTGATTTGATCGAATGGTACGAGCGTTGTTTACGAGGCAAGTTCAAAAACCGGCTCGCACCGGCATTGCTCGAAAGACTGACGCTTGGATTCAAAGCGGAGTTTCCGCAGACGCGCGCCCTCGCTGAGTTTCTTGAGGAGCGAGGCTATGCGGCAATGACGCCGCCCGCCGATTGGAAAACAGAAACCGACAAAGCATTATCAGAATAACTAAGCATTGAACTTCTTTGCGTCTTTGTGATGCTCCGGTTGGATTGAAATCGCATGAGTAAAGTGCTTGTCGCGTTGATCCCCGCACCGCACGCGCCAGTTGAGGTGCGCGAGGTGGCGGAGCCGGAGTTGGAGGAGAATTCCGCGCTGCTTGACGTGGAACTCTCGGAGGTGTGCGGCACGGATGTGCATCTGCAACAGGGGCGACTAGCGGGCGTGCCTTATCCGCTCATCCCCGGCCACGTCTCGGTCGGTCGGCTCGGCAAGATTCGCGGGACGCTGCTCGATGTCGAAGGACGGTCTTTCGCGGAAGGCGACCGGGTGACGTTTCTCGACGTGCATCGCACCTGCCACGCCTGCTGGTATTGTCTCGTCGCCAAAGCCACGACGCGCTGCCCCGCGCGCAAAGTCTATGGCATCACCTACGGCCTCGCGGATGGACTCGCGGGCGGCTGGGCGCAGAAGATTTATCTCAAACCGCAGACGCGCTGCATTCGGCTCGGCAACACCAACACGGAAACTTTTATGGCGGGTGGCTGCGCGCTGCCAACGGCCCTGCACGCCGTTGAGCGCGCCGGGGTGGAGATCGGCGACACCGTGCTCGTTCTCGGCAGCGGCCCCGTCGGACTCTCCGCGATCATCTTCGCCTTGATGCGCGGTGCGCTCAAAGTCCTCTGCATCGGCGCGCCGGAAAAACGACTTGCGACGGCGCGACTCGTCGGCGCGAGCGCGACGCTCGACATCGACAGACACGACGAGCAGAAGCGCGGCGAGTGGGTGCGGGAACACACGAACGGGCGCGGCGCGGATGTGACCATCGAAGCGACGGGCGTACCCGTCGCCGTCGCCGAGGCCATGCACTACACGCGCGACGCGGGACGTGTCCTCATCGTTGGACAGTACACGGATCATGGCGAAGTAAATTTCAACCCGCATCTCGACCTCAACCGGAAACACCTGGACGTGCGCGGCTGCTGGGGTTCCGACTTTTCCCACTTTTATCGCGGCGCGCAACTGATGGCCGACGAAGCGCGCTCGCTGCCGTGGGCGCAGATGAAACTCGAACGCTACGGCCTCGCGCGAGCCAACGATGCGCTTCAGGATGTCGCCTCTGCGCGCGTCGTCAAAGCCTTGATCGACCCGCGCCTGTCTTGACGCATTCCGCTTTCTTTCGCGAAACTCCCCGCCATGAAAAAACTCCTGCGTCTGCTGTTCCTGCTCTTCATCACGACGGCGACGAGCTTCACCCTCTTCTGGTATGCGCGCCCCGCCGATCTCGACTTTGAAGAATTTCGCGCCGCCGTCCCGCACTCCGCCGTCAGCCGCTTCGCGGAACTGGATAGCGTGCGTGTGCATTATCAGGAAAAGGGCGATGGGCCCGCGCTCGTTTTGATCCACGGCAACAACTCATCCGTTTATTCCTGGAAAGATGTTTTCGAGCCACTCGCGACGAATTTCCGCGTCATCGCGCTCGACCTGAAAGGCTTCGGGTTCACGGCCAAGCCCGGCGGCGATTATCGAGTTGAGGCGCAGGCCGCGCTCGTCATGCGCCTGCTCGATCAATTGGGGATCGAGCGCGCCACTCTCTGCGGCAGTTCGATGGGCGGCGCGGTTGCGCTCTCCTGCGCGGTCAATTACCCGGGGCGCGTTGAGTCGCTCGTCCTCGCCGGCTCTTCGGCGTTCAACGAGGGGAGCAGCGGCGGCGCGTCGCTTGCGCCCGCTTACGTGCGCTGGCCCTACATCGGCGCGGCTGTGACCGCGCTCGCGCTCACGTCGAGTGCATTGGTGCGCGACGGGTTACGAAAAAGTTTTTATGACCAGGGGAAAGTGACGGAGGAACGCGTCGCAGCTTACTACCGGCCCTTGCGCACGCGCGGCGGGCAACGGGCGGCGCGACTCGTGCGCGACCAGCGCGACTACGCCGCTCTCGAACAGTCGCTCGCGCAAATCCGGCAGCCCACACTGCTTATCTGGGGCGCACAGGATCGTCTGAATTTGTTGGCCGACGGGAAGCGGTTGCACGCGAAGATGGCAAATTCACAGTTAATCAATTACGAGCATTGCGGTCATCTGCCGCAAGAGGAGATGCCGGAGCGGTTCACGCGCGATGTAGTGGAGTTCATCAGGAAGATAGACAGGGATCAACCGTCACATGAACATTAAAAAATTGCGTTTGCTTGTGTGAGATAGCCGCTCTCGGCTAACAGTTCGGCGTTGAGAATGGCTGCGCCAGCTGCGCCGCGAATCGTGTTGTGGCTGAGCGCGACGAAGCGATAATCCAGCACGGCGTCAGGAAGTATGCGCCCGATGGTAACGCTCATGCCGCCTCCGGCGTCGCGGTCGAGTCGGGGCTGCGGGCGATCTTGTTCCGCGCGCACAATGATGGGGCGCGGGGGCGCGGAGCGGAGGCCGAGTTCTTGCGGGAGCGCGGTGAACGAAGCGAGCGCGTCCGCAAACTCTGCTGCTTCGACCGCACGCGCGAGTTTGACGCGCAACGCCGCCATGTGCCCGTCCGAGACATTGACGCGATGGCACTGCGCGCTCATACGGATCGCGGCGTGGTCGATAGACGTATCTCCCAGCTTTCCTAAAATCTTCAACGTCTCGCTCTCGATCTTCTCCTCTTCACCACTGATGAACGGCAGCACGTTGTCCGCCACGTCGAGCGAGGCAACGCCCGGATAGCCCGCGCCGGAGAGAGCCTGCATTGTTGTCACGATGCACGCCTCCACACCGAAACGCGCGTGGAGCGGCGCGAGCGCGAGCGCGATCATGATCGTCGAACAATTCGGGTTGGTGACGATGAAGCCGCGCTCGTAGCCGCGCGCCCGGCGTTGCCGGTCGATGAGCGCGAGATGCGCGGAATTGATCTCAGGGATCAGGAGCGGCACATCCCGGTCCATGCGGAAGGCGGAAGAATTGCTGATGACGGGGTAATTCGCGCGGGCGAAAGACTCTTCCGTTTCGCGCGCGATGTCGCCGGGCAGACTCGAAAAAATGAGGTCGCAATCCAACGGCGGGCGCGGCTCCGCGACGACGAGCGCACGCACGCTCGCGGGCATCTCCCCCGGCAGACGCCACGCGCAGGCTTCCGCGTAAGATTTCCCCTGCGAGCGATCCGAAGCCGCCAGCGCCGTCACTTCAAACTGCGGGTGGTCTTCCAGCAATTGCACGAACCGCTGCCCGACCGCGCCCGTCGCACCCAGTATGCCGACACGAAATTTTTGACTCATGAAAGACTCTTCCCTGAAAGTAAAGCTAACGATCTCGAATTCCAAATTCGAGATTGGAATATTGACGGTCTCAAATTTGGGCAATAATATACTTGACTCACCTGTAACGAAAAGATAAGGCGGGCGGGGGCGACTAGGGGCGAGTCTTGGCGGGCTTACTCTTCTTGTCTTTCGCTTGTTGCTGTTCCACTTCCTTCTTTGGAACTGACACTAACTTGCGCGCTAGATTCTGGAAGTTTTGGAACTCCTGCGATGGTGGATTCGTCTGCTTCTGTTCCTGTTCCGTTGGATCGTTCTTCTTCATTCTCTTTCTCCTGACCTTCAAGCCACTCTATGAGTGGAAGAGACGGCTGTCCTACAAAAGAGGGTTTTTCAATCGTGAGTGCCGGATCGCCTATGAGTCCGTTCCTCTTGAGCAGCTTTTCATCATAGGTGTGTAGAATCGGAACTTTCCAAAAGATAGCAGTGGCTACGTGGACTGCATCGCCCGGCTTAAGGCCATGTTCGCGCCCTATCCTTCTCGAAAGAAATGCAATTTGCTCTGTCAACGTGCGAACTATAACGAACTCATTTTCAAAGAAATTTTCTATTACGCTCTCTTGCGCCTCTGTCAGTTTCTCGCCTTCGGGGTCTTTGACGAGTTCTGAAATTGTGAAAGTTGATTGAACGAATACGACCTCCCCACGTTCAGCAGCATCCGTAATTTGTTGAAGGATAGCTATGTGTTCGGGCGTTTTTTGAAATCTATGAATGAAAACGTCAGTATCCCAATAGATCGGCTTAGGTGAGTTAGCCATTACGAAGCCTCCTAACGTATTCAGTTGGGTCAAGGCTTCCAGAAAAGTTGATGTCTTCTAGGTCTTTGAAAGTCGGCAACTCGCCTTTGCTTCTAAGTTTTTTGAATGTTTCAACTTCAATAGAAGTAGGATACCCTTGCCTATTGAGTTTGGCTGTGCCCGTTACGGAAACGCGAGAAGGCAAGAGGGACTTTATCTCTTCAAGTTTCTCCTGCTGAAAGAAGCAATCAATTTTATTGCTCGTCAATGGGTCGTAAAGTACAAACTTTGGTTTCTTACCATGCACGGTTACGGTTTCAAGCGTGCCCGTGATCGTCGCTTGTTCCTCTTTGGTCGCGTGTTGACGGGCGTAAAGCTCAACTACATTGTCATGTTCTTCTAATGCCTGTGCTTCCAGTATGACCGTTACATTTTCTATGACTTTTTTAGACGGCACAACAGGCTTACTCTTTGGACTAGAGAAAGCGACTTTCTTAATACCGTCATTAAGAACATTTGCCATGTCTCTTGTTTTACGCAATGTGTCTGCGGTGAAGTATGGGGGCATTATTACTTCACCGCCCTTATCAACTTGCTCGACGCCAGTTAAATAGGCGCGGATCACATCCTCACTAATATCATTACCAATATCCGAATGGCCTTTAATCGTAAGCATCATTGGACTGTTAAGGCTTGCCCCAATGATCTTCCACTCAAGTGAAGCATTCTCCGATTGCGAGATAGAGGCATCTATACCTTGAAGGATGTGGAGGGTGTTACCTACAACTTCTAAAAATGAATCCATAGGAATTTCGTCTGTCTTCCCCGTGAGTTCTATTTTAAGAATGTCGTCTTGGTCTTTCATGATACGTCCCTCGATTCTTTTGGTGGCTAATTATTTCTTAGTTCTCCGACCGCGATTTTGGGGACTGATGGAGGTCTTTTCCGGTCAACTCGCTATGCGTGAGACGCTTCCCGAAAGTGGATGCTGCCACTTGCAGGAATCTATCACAGTCCTTACCTTTTCGTTCATTAAATCTGAAAGATTGCTCGTCAAGATAGCGGAAAAGATGGAAAGGTTCAACGCTTACATACGTTCCCTTGATGCCGCGCTTCAACAGACTCCAAAAGTTATCAATTCCGCATGTGTGAATCTGACCATCAACGTATTTTTCCGCATGGTCAATCACTTTATGAATGTAGTCAGCATGGAGGCCGCTATAACCTTTCCAGCCATCGGTGAAGAGTTCCGCGCCTTGCTCTACGTGCTGCCTTACTTCGCTATGTAGCGTCTCCTGATTCGCCTTCTCAATTACTTTGGCTCTGACCTTACCGTCACGCTCCAACAGACCCATGACAGCAATCTTGCCGCTCCCGCCTGTGCCTGTAATTTTCTTATCGCGCTTGTCTCTGTGCATGTTGCGAGCAAGGCCGCCGATGTATGTTTCGTCAACTTCGACTTGACCGGATAACTTCTCGAACGTGCCCGTCTGCATGGCAAGGCGGATGCGATGATTAAGAAACCAAGCAGACTTTTGTGTGATGTCGAGCGCACGGTGAACTTCGTAAGAACTAATCCCGTTCTTATCATTCGCAATCATCCAGATCGCGGCCAGCCACTTATCAAGGCGAATCGGGCTATCTTCCATGACTGTGCCTACCTTGACGCTAAACTGTTTTTTGCACTCTTTGTTTTTGCACTTCCACATGAAGCGTGTAGAAATGTAGGATACCGCCTTGCCTTCGCAGATCGGGCAAGTCACGCCATCAGGCCAGCGCAGTTGCGCCATGAAGGTTGTGCTCGTTTCAAGATCGGCAAAGTATAGAATTGCCTCTTGCAGAGTTTGCGGGAAGGCGGTTTCTCTCGGTTTCTTTTTACGGCTGTGTTCCATGTGCTAAATATAGCACGTTGTTGCATGGTGAGTCAAGTATATTATTGCCCAAATTTGGTTTCTGAGATTTGCAATTATCTACACACAGAAATCAGAACTCTCATCCACAGCTTTCACCTGAATGCTTCTTTGATTCGCTTGACGCCCTCGGCGAGTTGCGGCGCGTCGGCGCAGAAGGAGAGACGCAGGTAGCCTTCGCCCTCAGTGCCGAAGGCCGAACCGGGCACGGTGATGACGCCGTGTTCAAGCAGACGCTCGGCCATCTCCATCGAACCGCCGTGCGCGCCCACATCCAGCATCAGATAGAACGCGCCATCGGGCGCAACGGCGCGCAAATTTAACTCACTGGCGATGAGAGAAAGCAATTCGTCGCGCCGCGCGCGAAAGATGCGGCGCGTCTCACCGCGCGCTTGCTCGGCCTCAACAGTCCACGCGGCGAGCGCGGCTTTTTGCGAGACGGTCGAGGCGCAGGTCGTGACGTAGCCGTGCAAAACAAGCGCGCTCTTGATGACTTCCGGCGGGCCGCACAACCAGCCGATGCGCCAGCCCGTCATGCTCAATGACTTCGAGAGACCGCTGATGACAATGGTGCGCGCGTGATGTTCGGAGATCGATGCCGGTCGCGCGTCGCCGAAATAAATCTCCCGGTAAATCTCATCGCTGATCACGTAAGCCGTGCTGTCACGCAGCGCGTCGGCTACGCCCGCGAGGTCTGGCTGCGAGAGCGTGCGCCCGGTCGGGTTCGACGGGCTGATGACGACCACTGCCTTCGTGCGCGGCGAGAGGCGACGGCGAAAGTCTTCGGCGTCAAACGCAAAATCGTCGCGCGCGGGCAGGCGATAGAAAACAGGATGCCCTCCGGCCATGCGCACGATGGTCGGGTAAGCGACGAAGCCGGGGTCGGGCAGAAGCACTTCGTCGCCTTCGTCCACGAGCGTCAGCAAAGCGAGATAGAGAGCCTCCTGCGAACCGGCGGTGATGATGACATTGTCGGGCGTGGCTTTTAATTGCGGGTAATCGGCGGCGACCTGTGCGCGCAGGGAGGGGAGACCGGCGTGCGTGGTGTAACCGTTCTGTTCCTCTTCGATGACGTGGATGGCGGCGCGTTTGATCACATCGGGCGTCGGAAGGTCAGGCTCGCCCAAGCCCAGATTAATGCTGCCCGGTCGCGCGCGGTCGAAGATTTGGCGAATCACGCTCTTCTCGATGCCGCGCAAACGCGCGGCGGGCTGAAAGTCTCGCGCCGCCTTTTGTTCCTCCTCAGAGTTCAACGCAGATAGTCCTCCAACTGCACGGCGCGGTCGGTCTTCTCGTCGCGATACTTGACGATGACCGGCGCATAGAGCGACAACCCCCACTCGCGCCCCTTGGCATTTTCCACCGCCCGCGCGCCGGGGACGACCACCGCGCCCGCCGGTATCTCCAGCGGCGATGTTTCGGTGCGCCGGTAAATCTCTTCGCGGACGAGATCATAGACCGGAGTTGAGCCGGTCAGGATCACTCCCGCCGCGAGCACCGCGCGCTCGCGCACAATCGTTCCTTCATAGATGCCGCACCCGCCGCCGACGAGCACATCGTCTTCAATGACGACCGGAACCGCGCCGACGGGTTCGAGCACGCCGCCCACCGGCGCCGCCGCCGAGAGATGCACGCGTCGACCCACCTGCGCGCACGAGCCGACGAGGGCGTGGCTATCGATCATCGTGCCAACGTCAACATACGCGCCGACATTGACGTACATCGGCGGCATGCACACCACCCCCGGCGCGAGATACGCCCCGTCGCGGATGCTTGAGCCGCCCGGCACGATGCGGACATTGTCGCCGCTTGCGAATTGACGAACCGGATAAGTGTCTTTGTCGAAAAACTGGAGCGAGCGATCTGCGGGCGACATGTCGGCGAGCGCGCCCATGCGAAAGCCCGCGAGGATGCCGCGCTTGACCCACGCGTTGACGTTCCACGCGCCGTTTGCCGCGCGCTCAGCCGCGCGCACCTCGCCGCGATTGAGCGCGGCTTTGAAGGCGGCGAACAATTTGAAATCTTCGTCCGTGTAGCTGCCCGACGCTTTGGCCGCGAGCGCGTCGATTCGTTCACTGAGTTCCGTCATCAAGCGGTTCCTTTAGCTGTCTGGTCAGGCAAACGCCCGAGTTCCTGCAATACTTCGCGCACGCGCGTGCGGCTCTTCTCCTGCACGGGCACAAGCGGCAGGCGGAAATTTTCTTCCAGCAGATTCATCAACCTCATCGCCGCCTTCACCGGCCCCGGACTCGATTCGATGAAATTCACTTCCATCAACGGCAGCAGTTGGAAGTGCAACGCCCGCGCTGCGTCCCAACTTCCGGCGAGCGCGAGTTCACACAGTCGCGACATCAGGTCGGGCACTTCGTTCGACGCGACGGAGATGAGGCCGTCCGCTCCCAACGCGACGAGCGCGAGCGTGATCGCGTCGTCGCCGGAGAGCACGCGAAAGTTCTCCGGCCTGTCGCGCAAAATCGCCATGATCTGCGACAAATCGCCGGACGCTTCTTTGACGGCGACGATGTTCTCGACTTCGCGTGCGAGCCGCAGCACAGTCGGGGCGGCGATGTTTGAAGCCGTGCGCCCCGGCACATTGTAAATGACGACGGGCAAGCCTTCGACGGCTTCGGCGACGGCGCGAAAGTGCGCGTAGAGACCGTCCTGAGTCGGCTTGTTGTAAAACGGCGCGACGACGAGCACGGCGTCAACGCCCATCTCTCGCGCAGCGCGTGAGTATTCAATCGCGGCGGCGGTCGAATTGCTGCCCGTCCCTGCGATGACGCGAGCGCGCCCGCGCGCCGCTTCCACCGTGAGTTGGATCACGCGGCGGTCTTCCGCTTCCGTCAACGTCGCGCTCTCGCCCGTCGTCCCGCACGGCACGAGCAGACGCACGCCGCCCGCGATCTGTCGTTCGACAAGCGCGCTCAAACGTTCCTCATCAACCGCGCCGTCCGCCTTAAACGGCGTCACCAACGCTGTCGCGCACCCGCGCAACCATTCAACCTTTAACGTCATACTCGTCCCTCTCCGTGTAACAACGAACAACCGCTTCACTTCAATAACCAGATCAACAACACGGCCACCGCTCCCGATATGATGAGGATGCCTGCAAACAATGGCCCGAACATAGCCATCGCTTCAGCCGTTTCTTTATCTTCCTTGTTCTTGGCAGACAGCCAGTACCAGGATTGTTCCGCTGCCTCACGGCGACTGTGTTTATTGAACGCGAGAAACAAACAGCCAATACCGATAGCAATGAACAAGAAACAAAAAAAGACGACCATCACTTGTTTTTCAACCTCAGTTCTAAAAGCCTTTTCGCACGTCGTTAAATTTGTTCGGAGCCACCCGCCACGATTTGATCTATCACGTCGGAAAATTCATAGACCCCTTGTCTCCCTTTGATCCAACGTGCGGCGAGGATGCTGCCGGCGGCGAAGCCTTCGCGTGTGCGCGCGGTATGCGTCAAAGTTATTTGATCCGCCGCCGAGTCGAAACCGGCGCGGTGCGTGCCGGGGATGTGTCCGGCGCGCGTGCTCGTGATGGGAATGTCACGCGCGATAGAGGCGGTCATGATGTCGCGCAGTTTGATCGCCGTGCCGGATGGCGCGTCGCGTTTGCGCGCGTGGTGTGCTTCTTCGATGAAGGGCGCGTAATCGGTGGTGGCGGCGAAGAGTTCGGCGGCGCGGGCGACGATGCGATAGAAGAGATTGACGCCGACGGAGAAGTTCGCGCCGTAAACAAGCGCGCCCGCGTGCGCTGCGACGAGGCGACGCGCTTCCGGTTCGTGCGCGTTCCAGCCCGTCGTGCCCTCGACGAGCGGGACGCCCGCGCGCGCCGCCGCTTCGACGTTCCGCAGCACCACGCCCGCGACGGAAAAATCTATCGCGGCATCGTGGCCGCGCAGGAGTTCGATCAACTCATCAATATCGAGCGCGGCCTCGCGCGAGGTGATGATGCGCCCGACTTCGTGCCCTTCCGCCGTGGCGAGCGCGTGGACGAGCGTGCCCATCGCGCCGTTGCCGATGATGGCGAGTTTCATAGGCGCGACGCTCCTTTCTCAGTGGCGGCGTCGGGTTCAGCGCGCAAGTCGCCGGTTGACGATTCACGCTCACGCAATTCGCGCACGAGCCGCGCGTAAAGTTCGACGGCTTCAGTCAGTTCATCTTTGCGGATGCGTTCGTGCGCGGTGTGGGCGTCGAGGATCGAGCCGGGGCCGAGCAAGAGCGGCGTGCCCCAATTTGAGAGATAGGGAATGTCGGTGGTGAAGCGCACGACTTCCTGCGCGAAATTTTCTAACGCCAGGAGTCGCACGGGTTCGGCGATTGAGAGATATTCGATGTGCGCGCGCCCCGCGACCGTGCGTTCAAGTTGTTCGGCGACGCGCGCCGATTCGGTGACGAGACGAATTTGCAGTTCGGCCTGAGCTTCGGCGGGGATGATGTTGAGGCGCGTGCCGCCGCCGAGCGTGCCGATGTTGCAGGTCGTCGCGCCGAAATAATCGTCTTGCGGCCACGCGCAGGCGCGCACATCGGCGAGCACGTCGAGCAATTTTTCGATGGCCGAGTCGCCGTGTTCGGGATAAGCGGAGTGGGCGGCGCGGCCCGTCGCGGTGAGGCGCACGCGCAGCGAACCTTTCGAGCCGGCGGCGAGTTTGTTCCCGGTCGGCTCGCCGTTGATCAGATAAGAGCACTGGCGGGCGAGCGGGTGATCGTTGGCGGCGCGTGCGCCGAGGCTGCCGAGTTCTTCATCGACGGTGAAGAGCAGTCCCGTGTCGCCGATGCCTTCACGGCGAAGGCGTTCGGCGGCGCAGACCTGCGCGGCGATGATGCCTTTGGCATCGCACGCGCCGCGCCCGTGGATGTAATCGTCGTCTTCGCTTGAAGCGATGAAGGGCGGGACGGTGTCGATGTGCGTCGAGAGAAAGATGCGCGGCGGCGCGGCGGCGGTCGGCGTGGCGATGAGGTTCGCGCGTTGCGGAGCGACCTCCTCTAGCTCAACTTGATAATTCAGGCTTTCGAGGTAGGAAGCGAGGAAACGGGTGGCTTCCGATTCGTCGCCGCTTAGCGAAGGGATGTCAATGAGACGGCGCGTGAGCGCAAAGAGATTCATCGGGAGATTTGTTCCTTGCGTTGAAAGAGCGGAGTCAATTCCTGCGTGTCGCACTCGAAGAGCGCCTTGTGCAGGCGCACGACCGTTTCTTCTACGTCTTCCTCCGTCACGACAAATGTGAGATTGACGTTCGATGCGCCCTGCGAGATGAGCAGGACGTTGATGTGGCCGAGCGTGCCGAAGACGCGCGCGGCGATCCCGGAAGTGCTGCGCAAGCCTTCGCCGACGATGCAGACCACCGCGCGATTCGCCTCAACTTTGACGGCGGCGATGGGGCGCAAATCCTCGATGATCGCTTCGACCGCGCTCGTGTCTTCGAGCGAGAGCGAGATGGAGACTTCCGAAGTGGTGACGATGTCGATGATCGTGCGATGGCGTTCAAAAACTTCAAAGAGGGCGCGCAGGAAACCGTATGCGCCGAGCATCCGCGCGGAGGTGATGTGCAGGATCGTGATGCCTTTTTTGTGCGCGATGGCCTTGACGGTGCGCGGCGACATCTCCGCGTCGAAATAGATATCCGTGCCCGCCTGTTCGGGCGCGCGCGAGTTGCAAATGCGCACAGGGATGCTGCGGATGACGGCGGGAAGGATCGTCTTGGGGTGGATGACCTTTGCGCCGAAGTAAGCGAGTTCCGCCGCTTCGGCGAAGGAGAGTCGCGGGATGGTGCGCGCATGCGGGACGACACGCGGGTCAGCGGTCAAGACGCCGTTCACGTCCGTCCAGATTTGAATTTCGCGCGCTTCCACGCCTGCGCCGATGAGCGCGGCTGAATAGTCCGAACCGCCGCGACCGAGCGTAGTTGTCTGCCCGTTGAGGGAAGAGGCGATGAAGCCGCCGAGCACGGGAATTTTTCCCGCCGCGAGCAGGGGCGAAAGCTCCGCCTGCGTGTGGCGAGAAGTTTCATCGTTGAGCGGCGTGGCGCACCCGAAGTCTTCGTTGGTGATGATGCAGCGGCGCGCGTCAATGTACATTGCGGGCAGCCTGCGCTCGCCGAGCACGGCGGCGAGCAGTTTGGCTGTGAGACATTCGCCGTGGGCGACGACGGCGTCTTGCAGGGGCGGGCGCGACTGCCCGGCGCGGGCAACCTCTTGCAACAGTGCGGCGAGTTCGCGCCGCGCGTTCTCAAGTTCGATGTAGAACTCATCGCGCGCCCCCACCGGCAAAGTGAGCGCGATGAGGGCATGGCGTTCAAAATGTGTTTCAAGCGAGCGCAACGCTTGCTCCGGGTCGCCTGCGGCGGCTGTATCGACGCTCTTGAGCAGCGCATCCGTGACGCGGCTCATCGCGGAGACGACGACGATCAACGGTTCCTCGCAGTGCGCGCCCACGATGCGCGCCACACGCGCGAACGCCCGCCCGTCCTCCACGGACGTGCCGCCGAATTTCATCACTATCGCCTGCTCAGTCATCATCTCTCATTCGTCGCGGTCAGTTTATAAGGGGCGAGGCATTATAAGGCATGCGACGCGGCCTGATACGCTTGGGGGTGCTATTTCTTTCAGGACGGCGCGTCAGGAGAACAGCGACCGCACGTCGTCGGTGGTCAACGACTTGAAGAAACTGCTCTCGGTGGCGATCAATTGCGTGACGAGGGCGCGCTTGCGTTCTTGCAGTTGCAGTATCTTCTCTTCGACTGAATCGCGCACGATCAATTTATGGACGAAGACGGGCTTCGATTGCCCGATGCGGTGTGTGCGGTCGGTGGCCTGCATCTCGACCGCCGGATTCCACCACGGATCGACATGGATGACGTAGTCGGCGGCGGTTAAATTCAACCCGACGCCGCCCGCCCTCAGGCTGATGAGGAAGAAAGGAACGGACGCGTCTTCCTGAAAGGCGTCAACACGCTCTTGCCGGTCGCGCGTCTGCCCGTCGAGATAGGCGAACGGCACGCGCCGCTTCTTCAATTCCGCTTGGATGAGTTTCAACATCTTGACGAATTGCGAGAAGACGAGCGCCTTGTGGCCTTCGGCGTGCAGCGTCGTGAGCGTCTCCATGAGCAACTCGAACTTGGCCGAGCCGCCCCGGAAAGACGGCTGCACGAGGCGCGGGTGGTTGCAAATCTGGCGCAGGCGCAACAAGCCTTCGAGCACTTTGAAGCGCGCGTTGTTGATGCCTTCGTCTTCGATCAGTTTCAGCAAAAGCGCGCGGTAGTAGTTGCGTTTATCATCGTAGAACTTGCGTTGCGCGGGTTCCATCTCGCAGAGCATCTGGCGTTCGGTGCGCGGCGGCAAGTCCGGGGCGACTTGGTCCTTCGTGCGGCGCAGGATGAACGGATAGACCATTTTGCGAAGAAACTGTGCCGCCTCCTCGTCGCCCTTGCGCTCGATGGGCGTGGCAAACTCTTCGCGGAAATAATCGGCGTTGCCGAGCAAGCCGGGGTTGAGAAAGGCGAACTGCGACCACAGTTCGACCGTATTGTTCTCCACGGGCGTGCCGGTGAGCGTGAGGCGGTGCGCGCCGCGCAGGAGACGCGCGGCTTTGGCCGTCTCCGCGAGCGGGTTCTTGATGGCCTGCGCTTCATCGAGAATGAGGTAGTTGAATTCGTAGTGCATCAGCATCTCGATGTCGCGCCTGAGCAGTCCGTAAGTCGTGATGATGAGATCGTAATCGTCGAACTCGGACACGTCGGTGGCGCGCTCGGCGCTCGCGTGGTTCAGGAGACGCAGGCGCGGCGTGAAGCGCGCGGCCTCGCGCTCCCAGTTGAAGACGAGCGAGCGCGGCACGACGAGCAGCGAAGCGCGCTTCGACAAGCCGCGTTCTTTGAGCGATTGCAGGAAAGCGAGCGTGACGACGGATTTGCCCGTGCCCATGTCGTCCGCGAGACAACCGCCGAAGTTGTACTCGCGCAGGAAGTAGAGCCAGTCGAGACCGGACTTCTGATAGGGGCGCAGTTCGCCTTTGAATTGTTTGGGCAACTTTTGCGACTTGATGCCGGAGAAATCTTTCAAGCGTTCGCGCCGCCGCTTAAACTCTTTATCGGTCTGGGCGCGTTCGCCGTCGGCGAGCAGTTGGTCCAGTAGCGTCAGATGATGATGCGCGAGACGCAAGCCTTCGTCGGTCTCTTCGCTGAGCGCGAAGAGATGGCGGTAACGCTCCAACCATTCGGGCGGGATTTCGCCGACCGAGCCGTCGGCGAGTTTGACGAAGCGGTCGCGTCTACGGAGCGTCTTGCGCACCTCGGCGAGCGAGACTTCCATTTCGCCGAATTGCACGACCGTTTTCACGTCGAACCAGTCGATGCCGGAAGTGACGCCGAAGGAGATGGTCGGGCGGTTGCGATTGACGCGCGCGAGGCGCAATTCCTCTTCGCCGTAAATCTCAAATCCGGCTGCCGTTAACTGCGGCACGACACGCAGCAGAAAATCGAACGGGTGCATCAGCTTGCGCAGCAGAAACAAATCCGCCACCGGGCCGCGCTTGAGGCCATAGGTCTTGGCGGCCAGCGTCTCCCACTTTTCGGTTTCCGCATCGAGTTGCCGCTCGATGCGCACCAGACTGTTTGTCTCCGCATTGCGGCGAATGCTTTCGGCGGGCGCGCGTCGTTCATAAGTTACTTCATAATCGCCGTAGCCGAAGCGCAGTTGTGCGCGCATCTCCTTGTCCTCTTCGCTGAGATAGAGGCGCGGCACGGCCTGTGCGCCGCGCACCTCTTCCCATTTCAATTCTTCGCCGCGTAGGGGAAAACGCTCGGCGAGCGGCGTCAGATGTTTTTCTAAAAACGCCTGTTCTTCGGCGGCGGGGACGTTGATGGTATGGCTCTCTTGCAGGATGGCGAAGGCCTCGGGCGTCGCGTCGAGTTGGAACAGCGATGAGCCGGAGAGAATCCAGAGCGGGCGCGACGAGATGAGTTTCGTCTCCCTCGCGTCGAGCGGCCACACGCTATCGCCGAGCGCGGCGACGGGGCGCAGGCGAATGCCGTCCTCGTTCGTCTCAAACTCCATTTCGAGGCGCGCTGTGCCCGGCATGATCGTCAGGAATCGCTTGAGCGGATTCTTGTCCGTCCCGAAGTAGAGGGGGCCGCCTTCGAGCATCGTGAACAGTGTCTCGAAGTCGAGTGTCCCGCCGGCGTAATAGTTGCCATAGTACAAACCGGAGGACGAGAGCAGCTTGACGAGCGAGGCTTGGGCGCGCGTCACATTCGCGTAAGAGCGCGCGTTGCCGTGCGACGCATAGGCGTCGATCTTGACGGCCTGCGACGACAAACTTTCCGTTTCGACCACCCGTGCCGCCTCTGCCGCGTTTGTCCACGCGCTTTCGGGAAAGAACCGGGCGGAGACCACATAGGGCACGACCGCCCACGACGCGCCGCGCGTTTGCAGGCTGAAGAAGAGCAGCGTCGCCGGTTCGGCCTCCGCCCGCGCGGAGGCGGGGCGCACGGCGCGCGACAACACCTCTTGCCAATTCTGCGCCTTGTGGTGTTGCAGGTAATCCTGAAGGTAGAGCGCCACCCCCACCTTGTGCTTGCAAATAATCTCCAACTCGTCTTCGGCATACGGGCAATCGCACAGCATCAGCGTCTCGTCGCCTTCAAGCCATATTTCGACGAGATAAGGCTGGCTGCCCTGCACGCGCACCGTCGCCTCCCGCTCCCGCAGTTGCTCGACGCGAAAGCGCCACGGCTGCCGATGATAGGAGCGTCCCCGCTCCGTTACCGCCGCGCCTGCGCGCGCGATGAGCCGCGCCGCATTCAAAGTCGCGGGTGAGAGCGTCTTCCACACGCCATGTGCCGCCGTCCCTGAGTATCTACCGTTCATAAAATCCGCATGACCTCTCATTAGTTATGCTGAGATGTAGCAGCCGCTTCGGGTCGCCCTATAATGCTTACTTGCAATGTTGGATAGACCAGCGCAAGTCCGGTTGGGATTCTTGTCGCTGACATGAATGAAGTTTTACACGGGCGCACGTCAATATTCAATCACAGCGCATAATCTCACCCGCGTTCGGGTTACAATCGCGCGTATGAACAACACTTTTCCCGGCGGCGGAAACGATAACATGGAGCAGGTGCGATGAATGACGTTGAAAAGATCGTGCGCGATCTCACGCTGATGTTGCTGTACCTTTCCTCTTGGGAAGAGGAGCCGTTTAAGGCGCGCCGCGCCTGGAAGGGCTTCCGTTTTGAGGCGCTCGACGAACTGGCCGCCGCGGGACTCGTCTCAGACAGCAAACGCGCCAAATCGCTGTACCTTACGGCGGAAGGCGAACAGGCGGCGCGCGACTTGCTGGCGCGCTATGGAATTGAACCGGAACCTTAAAGGAGGTTGATACTTCCGATGCCCTTCAAGCGAGAGGAGCAAAACATTCCCACTGTGGCCGAAGCGGTGAATCGCCACACCGTCGAGGAACTCAAAAAACTTTGCGCGCTGCTCCCGACCTCCGAGAAGCCGGTGCGCAAAGGCGAACTCGCCGCGCTCATTCTGCGCCACCTTGAGGGCGAAAACCTGCGCGCTTTGTGGTCGCGTCTGGACGAGACGCAGCAGGCGGCGGTAAGCGAGACGATTCATGCGACGCAGGGGCGTTTCCTCGCCGAGCGGTTTCAAGCCAAGTACGGACGCGCGCCGGATTGGGGGGCGAGCCGCAACCCAATCGGGTATATCTATGGCTACAAAAAATCAGAGCCGTCGCTGCTCTGTCTGTTCATCTACCATGACCAATTGCCGGACGACCTGAGCGGGCGTTTGCGGGAGTTCGTACCAAAGCCGCTTCAGGCGTCGCTCAATTTTACAGACGAAGCGCCGGAGGTCTTCAACCTGCGCGAAGAGATGTTCGACTACGACGCGCGGCGGCGGGAAGTCAGAGTCAAACAGATTCCCGTCGAGCGGCGCGAGATGGAACGCGCCGCGCAGTCTGACGTGCATACCCTCTTGCGTCTCGTAGAGACCGGCAAAATTACAGTTAGCGACAAAACGCTGCGCCCCACCGCTTCAGCCACGAAACTCATCGCTTCACTGTTGCGCGGCGGTGATTACTACTATCAACCCGGTGACGAGCCGACCACAAAAAAGAAGAAAAGCTCTGAGCAGGAGATCGGCCCCGTCAAAGCGTTCGCGTGGCCGCTTATTTTGCAGGCGGCGCGGCTGGCCGAACTCTCCGGCAACCATCTCACTCTCACCAAAGCCGGGCGGAAAGCTCTCGCCGAACCGCCCGCCGGGATTATCCGCGCGGCATGGCAGCGTTGGCTGAAGACGAAGATTCTTGACGAGTTGCGGCGCATCGAGGTCATCCGGGGGCAGACCGGGGCGGGGAAGCGCACGCTGACCGCCGTCGAAGGAAGAAGGAAAGCGATTGCCGAAGCGTTGCCGCACTGCCCGGTGGGGAAGTGGGTGAAGACGGACGACTTCTTTCGTTACATGCAGTCGGCGAACTTCGACTTCGAGGTGACGCGCGAGCCGTGGGACTTGTACATCGAAGAGAAGGAATACGGTAGCCTCGGCTATGCGGGGTTTCACGACTGGCACATCCTGCAAGGGCGCTACGCGCTGTGCCTGCTCTTCGAGTATGCCTCGACGCTCGGTCTGATCGATGTCGCCTACATCTCGCCGGTGGGCGCACGCCGCGATTACACGGAACTCTGGGGCGTCGATGATTTGGATTTTTTCAGCCGCTACGACGGTCTGCTCTATTTTCGTCTGACGCCGCTCGGCGCATACGCGCTCGGCCTCGCCGATGAGTACATGCCCGCGCCGCTCGAAGCGAAATCTTCTTTGCGTGTGCTGCCGAGTTTGAAGGTGGTCGTGAGCGGAGAGCCTCTCTCTCCCGATGAATCGCTGCTGCTTGATGCTTACGCCGATAGAGCGTCTGACGCGCAGTGGCATCTCGATCAAGCGCGGACGATGGAGGCCATCGAAAACGGCCATCAGGTTGCGGAACTGCGCGAGTTTCTTCGTGCGCGTGATGAACAGCCGTTGCCTGAGACGGTCGAGCGGTTCATCGCGGACGCCGAAAGCAGAGCGCGCCGGTTGCGTGATGGAGGGACGGCACGCCTCATCGAGTGCGCGGATGCCCCGCTCGCCGATTTGATTGCGCACGCGCCGGAAAGCAAAAGTTTGTGTCTGCTGCGCGCGGGCGAGCGCCACCTCGTCGTGCCCGCCGAATCCGAAGCGCCGTTCCGCAAAGCTCTCCACCGGCTGGGCTACTGCATCTTGAGAAAGTAAGCGCCGCGTGGAAGTCATCACAAACCGAGGGGCGGTTTTCTTATGCTTTGGCTCAGTCGAGCAGGATGCGTGCTTGCAGGGATTCGGCGCGTTCGAGGGCGGCGTGCAGGCGCAGGAACTGTTTGTAGTTCTGGCTGCGCCGCTCGATGCGCGAGCGTTCCGAGCCGGAGAGGCCGTTGAGCAGAATGAGATCGAGAAAGTCGTAGTAATCGGGGGCGGCTTTGGGCGGCAGTTCGCGCGCGTAGGAAGTGCGTTCGTTGTCGGCGGCGGTGAAGCCCGCGAGCGCGTCGAAGAGATGATCGGTCGTCAGGTGCGAGGCTTCGCGGGCGAGTCTGATCGGCAGGCGCAACTCGAAGAAGCGCAAGCCTTCCGGCGTCGTCACCGTGCGCAGAGACTTCGCGCCTTCGCCGTCGAAAGGCGAATCGGAGTCAACCAGAATGCGCAGCAGTCGCGGCTGCTCTTCCGCAGTCACGGTGTCGAGCGCAAGTTGTACGCGGTCGGCGAGAAACTTTTCAAACTGCGCGTCGAAAGGATAGGTGATGCGCCCCTGGCAGCCGACCGCTTCGCCCTCGCCCGCCGCCTCATGCGGCAAATGTGCGGGGCACGTCGAGCACACGCTCGTCTCCGCGTGCATGCGCTCGATCTCGACGCTCGCGCGTTCGACAAAACGCAGCTTTTCCGCCGAGGGCGCGGCGCGCTCGCCCGTCGTCACGCGCGTATGGATGTTGCCGAGTCGCCCCCACGCGCGCAGATGTTCTTCCGTGTAGCGCGCCCGCAACTGGCAGGGGTACTCAATCGTAAACTCTAAAGACAAACTGCCTCCTGCCGCTTCGACCTTGCCCTCACGTTTTGAAGTCGCACGCCTGATCTACGTGCCGTTGAAGTACAAGCGTATAATAACAAAGACACGGCGCAAGCGTTAGGCACTGCTGATGACGGATTTTTCATCGTCTCGCCCGCGCCGCGCCGCGACAAATTTAACGGTACGGAGTTCCCCGAAATGGCAACCGCACTCTATCCCCCCGGCCCGCGCAACGGGCGACGCGGCGCGCGTCTCTTCGAGTTCCTCGCCTTTCGCCGCGACCCGCTCAAGTTCCTGACCGACATCGCGCGCGACTACGGCGACATCGTCAATTTCCGCATGGGGCCGCAACAGGTCTACATGCTCAATCATCCCGATCTCATCAAAGATGCGCTCGTCACGCGCGCCGATCATTTCCACAAGGGGCGCGCCCTGCAACGCTCGAAGCGCCTGCTCGGCGAAGGGCTGTTGACGAGCGAAGGCGAGCATCATCGCCGCCAGCGTCGCCTCGCCCAACCCGCCTTTCACCGCAAGCGCATCGACGCTTACGGCGCGGTGATGGTTGATTATGCCGCGCGCCACAGTGCGCGCTGGCAGGACGGCGAGACGCGCGACATCGCGCACGACATGATGCGTCTGACGCTCGCCATCGTCGGCCAGACTTTGTTCGACACCGAAGTCGAATCCGAGGCCGACGAGATCGGCGGCGCGCTCACCGAGATCATGGAACTCTTCCAGATGCTCCTGCTGCCCTATTCCGAATATCTCGAAAAATTGCCGCTCCCCGTCAATCGACGTTTCCTGCGCGCCCGCGCCAGTCTCGACTCGGTCATCTATCGAATCATCGACGAGCGGCGCGCGAGCGGCACGGATCGCGGCGATTTGCTCTCGATGCTTTTACTCGCGCAGGACGAAGAGGGCGACACCGGCGGCATGACCGATAAACAACTCCGCGACGAAGTGATGACCATCTTCCTTGCCGGACACGAGACGACCGCCAACGCGCTCGCCTGGACGTGGTATCTGCTCGCCAAGAACCCCGCAGCGGAAGCGAAACTTCATGCGGAACTCGATAGCGTCTTGACGAACGACAGATTGCCGACGGTCGCAGACCTGCCACAGTTGCGCTATACGGAGATGGTCTTGGCCGAGGCGATGCGGCTTTATCCACCGGCGTGGGTCATTGGCCGCCTCGCCATCAAGGATTATCCGGTCGGCGAATATGTCGCAGAGAAGGGGACGCTCATCCTCGTCAGCCAGTACGTCATGCACCGCGATCCGCGTTTCTATCCAGACCCCTTGCGCTTCGACCCCGAACGCTGGACGCCGGAAGCGAAAGAAGCCAGACCACCCTTTGCCTACTTTCCTTTCGGCGGCGGGGCGCGGCGCTGCATCGGCGAAGGCTTCGCGTGGATGGAAGGCACGCTCGTCATCGCCTCAATCGCCCGCCGCTGGCGCATGCGTCTCGTCCCCGATCATCGCGTGCAGCCACACCCGCGCATCACGTTGCGCCCGAAGCAGGGCATCCGCATGACGATGCTAAAAAGGTAGTGGATCAAGAGTGGAGAGGAAAGCATCCTTTTCCTTTCCGCCTTCTCCTTTGTTAAGCTGGCGCGCATGAAGATCACCGAAGAGTTTGTTGAGATAATGATTTGTCCGGCGTGCGGGTCGAAGGTGCGTCTGAAGGATGACGGCAGCGCGATCAAGTGCTTGGGTTGCAGGCGCGTCTACCCGATTGAAGATGATATGCCGATGATGTTGCCAGACAAGGCGACGATTGAGGATGAAGAGCCGACCGCCGATGCCGCCCTTCCCGCTTGAGATGAACGTTTTACAGTCGCCACCACCACCGTTGCTGCCGCGCGCCATGTTCGAGTCGCCGCGCTCGGCGGTAGATGAGATGGAGGCGCAGCCGCTTGCGCCCGCGCGTTGGGAGTGGAGCGCGGTGCGCCGCGTGCTCGTCGTGCGCCTGCGCTCCATCGGCGACGCCGTGCTCGCCACGCCCACGCTCCACGCGCTCCGCCGCTTTCTCCCGCACGCAAGTATTGATCTTCTCCTTGAAGATTGGGTCGCGCCCCTGCTCGAAGGCAGCGCGGACGTGTCGCGCGTCATCACCGTTAAACGCGGCAACACGCTTTCGCGCCTCGCGCTCATCCGTACCCTTCGCGCCTCGCGCTACGATGTCGCTTTCAATTTACACGGCGGCTCGACCGCCGCATTGCTCACTCGCGCTTCGGGGGCGCGTCATCGAGTCGGCTATGCGAGTTATCGTTTCAGCCGCTTGCACAATCACGCCGCGCCGCCTGCCACGGAGTTGTGGCGACAGGAGCAGACGCATTCGGTCGAGCAACAACTCGCGCTGCCCGGTTGGACCGGCGTCCCCGTCACCGACCGACCCGCCGCGCGCCTGTTCGTCACAGCGGAAGCCGCCGCGAAGATCGAGTGGAGACTGGGCGCGGCTGGACTCGGCGCCTCGCAGCCTTTCGCCCTCTTTCACCCCGCAGCCGCCTTCGACTCGAAGCGTTGGGACGCGCGCAACTTCGCGCGTGTGGCCGAGCATCTCGATGCGCGGGGCTTCGCCGCCATCGCCGTCGCCGCGCCGGGGGAAACGGAAGTTGTCCGAGCGTTTACGGAAAGCGCGAAGGCGCGCGTTTTCGCCTTCAACGATCTTTCATTGCCGGAAGTGACGGCACTCGCCGCCCGCGCCCGCCTCTTCGTCGGCAACGACAGCGGGATCGCGCACATCGCCGCCGCCGTCTCGACGCCCTCGGTCGTCGTCTTCGGCTCATCGAACGTCGCGCACTGGCGACCGTGGACACACGCGCCCGCCGAAATCGTCCGCGAAGAGATGCCGTGCGCGCCCTGTCCCGGCTACTCGTGCGGCGAATTCGCGGAAGCCCAATGCATCCGCCGCGTCACGGTCGAAGGCGTGACGGCAGCCGTCGGGCGAGTGCTCGTGGCGGCAAGGCGTTAAGGTCGAAAAGTTCTTGCAAGCGGAGAATGAAGACAAGGAGAAAAACTTTATGAGTGCCGGAGCAGCCGCAGCCGCAGCCGCCATCGCTAACGCGATCAAAGCGAGCGGCGTGTTGGTGAACGTCGCGCCCGAAGACTTCGCGGCGGTCTTGCGTCGCACGAACAACCCGCTCGTCGTTACAGCAACAGGCGGATTCTTTTCCACTTCCTACAAGTATCTCACCAGCTACAAAGGACTTGCCTTCTATACGAAGTCGCCGGTCCCGCTCATCCTGCCGGGGGATGCGGAAGTCGTGAAAGCAAAGAATATCTCCATCCCGCAATAATTCCGTAGCGATTCCCGATTCGAGGTATCCATCATTGCGCTACTCTATCCCCGGCAGTTTTAAAGATGTGGAACTCGAAAATCTTTCGCCCGAACTGATGGCACAGGTCAAATTAAGTGTGCTGCTCAGTCTACGGCTTCGTGTTCTCTCTGCTCAGCATCGGCGGCCTCGCGCCGCTTATCGCCTTCATCATCGGCTTGACGGCCAGAAGCCGGATCAAGCAATCGCACGGTCAACTTTCCGGCATTAAACTGGCATGGTGGTGCATCATTGTCGGTGCGTTGGAAATGGTGCTTTTACCACTGATAACTATCGCCACTACATGGCGTCTTTTCAGATAAGCCGAGACTAAAGACACCCTACTTTGACGGTGCGGCTGAAGTGAGCCTGATCGTGTAGAATCCCCCGGCTTTGTTCTCGGTTGGGGAAAACGAATGGAATTGATGACTACACAGCGCGTGATTGAATTGATCGCCAAACTGCGCGGACGCCGCATCGTCGTCTACGGCGATGTGATGCTCGACGAATTCGTGTGGGGCGAGGTGACGCGCATCTCGCCGGAAGCGCCCGTGCCGGTCGTGGACATCCGGCGCGAGTCGGTGCGTCTGGGCGGTGCGGCCAACGTGCTCGCGAATCTCATCGCGCTCGGCGCGCACGCCTCGGTCGTCGGCGTCGTCGGGCGCGACCGCGCGGGCGAACGTCTGCAAACGGAGCTTGACGAAGCGGGCGCGCTCGGCACGATTGATAACCTGATCATCGACGAGAGCCGCCCGACCACAAGCAAGACGCGCATCATCGCCCACAACCAGACGGTCGTGCGTGCCGACCGCGAGCGGCGCACGACCGTCGATACGCCGACGGAAGATCAATTGATTAACGCGCTCGGCGCGGCGCTCAGCGCGGCTGATGCTTTCGTCGTCTCCGATTACGACAAGGGCGCGGTGACGCCGCGCGTGCTCTCGGAAATTCTGCCGCGCGCCTTCGAGCGGAAAATCCCCGTGCTCGTCGATCCGAAGATTCGCAACTTCGACGCCTATCGTCCGGCCACGCTCATCACGCCGAATCATCACGAGGCGTTGCGCCTGACAAACACCGAAGACGACACGGACGAAGGGATGGCGCGGGCGGCTCGCCTGATTCGCGCGCGGCTCGCCTGTCAATCGGTGCTCATCACGCGCGGCGAGCAGGGCATGATGCTGTTGGAAGCGGACGCCGACCCGGTTTACGTCGCCACGGTCGCGCGCGAAGTCTACGACGTGACGGGCGCGGGCGACACCGTGATTGCCACGCTCGCCGCCGCGCTCGCCGCCGGAGCGTCGCTCGTCGAAGCTGCCACGCTCGCCAACCACGCCGCCGGAATCGTCGTCGGCAAAGTCGGCACGGCGACGGCGAGCGTTGACGAACTGATAAATTCTTTCAAGCCGGCAGATTGATGCGAAAAGCATCCCGATAACTATGCTCATGAAGAAAAGTCTCGCCGCGCGTTTGACGCCCGCGCTTCTGGTCTGCGCCATCTTCTCCAACGCATTCGCCCTTGACCTCCGACGGGCGCAGCAAACGCCGCAACGCGACCGCAAAGTTAACGCGCCCGCACCGACCGCGACGCCGCAAACGACTCCAGCCCCGCAAGCCACACCGACCCCGCAAACCACGCCGACGCCTACACCCGCTCCGACGCCTCTCTTGCCCGCGCCGCGCACTGTTGCAGAGTTGAGCGCGCGTATTGCGCAGGTCTTGAGTCAGCCCGCGCTCGCGCCCGCGTTGTTCGGGATCAAAGTCGTCTCGCTCGATACGGGGCGCGTGCTCTTTGCGGAGAACGCGGCGAAATTGCTCGTGCCCGCGTCGAACATGAAACTCTACACCGTCGCCGCCGCGCTCGACCGTCTCGGCCCCGATTTTCGTTTCACTACCTCCGTCTACGCGCGCGAGCGACCCGACGCGAAAGGCCATGTGCGCGGCGACCTCATCATCTACGGGCGCGGCGACCCGACTTTCGCCACGCGCTTCAACGACGGCGACTATTTCAAGGCGATTGACGATCTGGCGGCGCGCATCGTCGCGGCGGGCGTCAAGCGGATCGAGGGCGACATTGTCGGCGACGAAAGTTATTTCACAGGACCGCCGCGCTCGCCCGGTTGGGAGTGGGACGACTTACAGTGGTATTACGGTGCGGACATAAGCGCGCTCACCGTCAACGACAATGCATTCGACTTGTTTATCAAACCGGGCGTGCGCGCGGGTGATGCGGCGGGGGTGACGACCGGTCCTGCCAATCCCATCATCCGCATCGTCGTCTCGCGTCACAATGAAGAGGTGGCGTCTGCGCCGAACTTCCTGACGTTCGTCAACCGTGTCAAGACCGCACCGCGCGGCACGAAGCGCGATCTCACCGTTCATCGCCCGCTCGGTCAAAATGTCGTCGAGGTTGGCGGTCAGATCGCCGAGGACGATCCGGGTTATACGGGCAGCGTCGCCGTCGCACAACCGGCGCTGTTGTTCACCGCAATGCTGCGCGCCGCGCTGGAAAAACAGGGCGTTTCGTGCAAAGGACGCACGCGCATAACTAATGCGCCCGTGCGCCCACAACTCGACGAGGAAGTTGAAGCTGGTCAGCCGGTAAAAATTCCTTACTCGATAGAGATCGCCAGCCGCCAATCGCCGCCCTTGAGCGAAATCGCCGCGCAGACTTTGAAGCCGAGCCAGAATCTTTACACCGAGTTGATTTTGCGCACGCTCGGTAAACAATTTCCCTCGCCTGATCCGAAAGCGACGACCGCCGAAGCGGGCATCACCGTGGTGAGAAAATTTTTGGGCGAGGCGGGCGTCGAGACCGGCCATCTCGCGCTCGTGGATGGGTCGGGGCTGGCGCGGCAGAACCTGATCACGGCGGAAGCTACCGTGCAGTTGCTCACCTACATGAGCCGGCACCGCCACGCGCAGGTTTACCGGGACGCGCAGCCGCTCGCGGGCGTGGACGGCACGCTGCGCAATCGCCTGAAGGGAACCATCGCCGCCGGGAATATGCGCGCCAAGACGGGCACGCTCAACAACGTCTCCGGTCTCTCCGGCTACGTCACGAGCGCGGCGGGCGAACGCCTCGTCTTCTCCATGCTCGTCAACCATTACCCCGATGACATGCCGCCGCGCCAAAATTATCTCGACGCCGTCGCCGTGCTGCTCGCCTCGTTCGCGGGAAAATCTTGAAAGCAGAGGTTAGAGGTTAGAGGTCAGTGGGAGAGAATTCTTAACCTGGCAATTTCTAACCTCTAACCTCTAATCTCTAACCTCTATGCAATTCATTAAATTTCACGGTTACGGCAACGATTACATCGTCTGCGAGGCGGGGCAGTTAGCGGGCGTCGCCGACGTGTGTCGATTCGTCGGGCGCGTGTGCGATAGGCATTACGGGGCGGGGGCTGACGGCGTGGCGACGCTCGCTCGCGTGGAGGATGGTGGTGGGGCGGCGGCGGATTTCGTGCTGCGTATCTACAACCCGGACGGCAGCGAGGCGGCGATGTCTGGCAACGGCTCGCGCGCGGCGGCCTCGTTTCTCTATTTTCAGAATTTATGGGCGCGCGAAGAGTTGCGCCTGAGCACGAAGGCCGGAGTCAAACTCTATCGTTTGCTCGCACAGGACGGGCGCGGTCGCTATCGTTTCGCGGCGGAGATCGGGCGACCGCTCTTCGAGAGCGCGTCGATCCCGATGTTGACGAATGGTGAGCGCGGGCGCATCGTGGATTTCCCGCTCGAACTATCAGGGGGCGAGACTGTGACGGTGACGGCCTTGCAGATGTGCAACCCGAACACTTGCATCTTCGTGGACGACTTCAATCAATTGGACTGGCGACGAGTGGGCGCATTGATCGAATCGCATCCACGCTTCCCCCAAAGGACTAACGTCGAATTCATCCGCGTGCGCGACCGTCAACACATCGAGGTGCGCGTCTACGAGCGCGGCGTGGGCGAGACCCTTTCATCGGGCACGGGCGCATGCGCCGCCGCAGTCGCCGCTTGCCTCAGCGATCAAACGGAGAGGCGCGTCACCGTCGATATGCCTGGCGGTCAACTCGCAGTCGAATGGCGCGATGACGGTGAAGTTTTGCTGACGGGCGAGGCGGAAGTCGTCTATCGCGGCGAATGGCTGAAGGGGATTGCGGATTGCGGATTGCGGATTGCGGATTAGAAGACAAGAGACCGCTTCTCAACCAGCTATCCTTTTTTTGCTTTTCAATCCGCAATCCCAAATCCGCAACTTCGCGGCTGGACAGCCTTTAGCAGCTTGTGTTAGCCTACTTTTAGTAACAAGCGGACAGTGATGTTCGCTTGTTTTTGTTTTTAATCAAGACCTTTTCGGCGTCAGTGCATCAAGGATGCAATCCCCACTCGGGCTGACTATTAGTGTGACCTCCTAGAGCCAGAGGTCGAGTTCTTGGCAAACCTCGCCGAGGACTCGCGCGCCGCCGAAAAGTGTTTCATCGGAACAGGAGAAACCGGAAAAAATGTTGAAATCCCTCTTCGGAGGGAGTGCTGTGTTACTTATCGCGCTCCTTCTGAGTTCTTTAACTTATTACGCCCAAACCTCGTCAACCATAAAAAGAAAACCCGCCACCGATCAGGATTCCCAGACGCAAACGACAATCAA
>JBPCIP010000191.1:0-19382 GCA_051006195.1 Pyrinomonadaceae bacterium | reverse complement strand
TTCGGCCCCGCACTCGACTACACGGAATTTCTCTCGCGCCGCGACGGCATCCGCACCTACAAAGAGATCGCCGAATTCGTCATGTCCAAAATCGCCGAACTCGGCGAACAAGACCGCGCGATGTACGAAAAGACAGGGATGAGGGATGAGGGATGAGGGATGAACAAAAGACTCGGAAAGTTGTCCGCGGGGCACGTCTTGGGGAAGTAGCTGAGGCAGCAAACGCTACATCTTCATCCCTCATCCCTCATCCCTCATCCCTTCCCCTGGTCATCGTCAATCCGGCTTCGGCGGGCGGCGCGACGGGTAAAGCGTGGCCGCGTCTGGCAAGCGACTTGCGCACCCATTTCGGGGCGTTCAATTGTTCCTTTACACAGAGGGCGGGCGATGCTCATGTGATGGCGGAGCGGGAGGCTCAAGCCGGCAGAAACTTGATCATCGCATGCGGCGGCGACGGCACGATCTCGGAAGTGGCGAACGGCATCCTCGCATCGGGCGAGGATGCGGAACTGGGAATTTTGCCGAGCGGGACGGGCGGCGATTTCCGGCGCACTCTGAAGCTGCCGTCGCGGGGAGCCGATGCCGCTGCCGCGCTTCGTGCAGGTCGCAGCGTGAAGGTGGATGTCGGGCGCGTCGAATTTCGAACTCAGGAAGGTGGGCGTGCGACACGATATTTTTTGAATGTTGCCTCATGCGGCATGGGCGGCGAGGTCATCCGCCGCGTCGCCGCAAATTCTGCGAGTTGGCTTTCTTCTTCAGCTTCGCGAATCTCCGGTGGCAGAGCCGCCTATGCGCTCGCCTCGCTGCAAACGACCGCGTCATTTACGAAGCCGATGCTGCGCCTCAAACTCGATGACCGTCCTGAAACGCGTCTCGTCGTCGCGAATCTCTGCGTCGCCAACGCGCGCTACTTCGGCGGCGGGATGAAGATCGCGCCAGAGGCGAAACTCGATGATGGGCGGTTGGACGTAGTCGCCGTCGGCGATCTCGATGCGTTGAAGATTTTAACCAATGTTTATCGGCTTTACCTCGGCACGCATCTGGGGATGCAGCAGGTTCACCATGCGCAGGCGAGACGCATTGAAGTGACGGCGGAGCAAGCCCAGGAGTTGGTGGCAATTGAAATTGACGGAGAGTTGTCGGGCGCGCTGCCGGCGACGTTTGAGATTCTTCCTCGTGCCCTGCGCGTTCGTGTCCCCGTTTAACTCGACCGCCGTCGCCGTTCCTTAAACGAACGCGCCTTTGCCGAGAAAGTTCTCGCGCACGTAAGTCACTGTATCTTGCAGCGTATCCGCCGCGTCGCGCGGAGCGAAGCCGAGTTCGCGGGTGGCTTTCGAGGCGTCGAGATACCAGAAGTATTCGGCCATCTCGATCTCGCCCGGTTCGACGGGCGGCGTGAGTTTCCATTGACGATAAAGTGAATGAAGGGCTTGTGCTCCGACCACGGCGAATTTCGAGGGCAGCGAAAAGCGCGGCGCGGCTACCTTCGTCAGCCGTTCGAGCCGCCCGAAGAATTTATCAAAGGTCCAATTAGCTGCGCCGACGAGATAACGCTCGCCCGGCTTGCCCTGCTCCATCGCGGCGCGTAGCGCATGAGCCGCATCGCGCACGTCAACGAAACTCAAGCCGCCGCCGGGCACGGCCATGATCTTGCGCGCGAGAAAATCGAGCACTACTTTGGTCGAACTCAGCCGCTCATCTCCGGGGCCGAGCAGCAAACTCGGATTGACAATGACGAGCCGCCGCCCCGCGCCCGCGAAATGTTCGAGCGCGACGCGCTCCTGATAATACTTGCTCGCATAATAGGGCCAGCGCGAGATGAGATCGAGCGGCGGCGGCCAACGCTCGTTGGGCAGCGCGCCCTCATCTTCCGTCACGGCAATCGTCCCGCTCGATGAAGCCAGCACCATTGCTTCGACGCCCGCCTCGCGCGCCGCTTCGCAAAGCACGCGCGTGCCTTCGACATGTAGTTCATACATGCGATGCGCGTCGTCGCGTTCGCGCGACACGCGCCCAGCCAGATGGTACACGGATGCAACGTCCGCCAACGCCCGCGCAACATCTTCCCGGTTCGTGATCGAACCCGTCAATGTCTCCACGCCCGATTCATCGAGCCATGCCGGAGGAGCGGAAGTCGCCAGCACGCGCACCTTCGTCTCGCCCGCCGCAACGAGTTGGCGAACCAGATGCGAACCGAGAAAACCCGTCCCGCCAGTCACCAGCGTGAGGGGCTGTGGTCGCCGCATGAGCGCCGCGCTCTTCTTCGTCGCCGCTGCTGCCTTCGCTTTCGCCGGGACTTTGCGCGCCCGCGTGGTCGGTTTCTTAGAAGTCATAACATAATGCGGAATGCGGATTAGAAGACAAAAGCAGTGCTTTCAATCCGCATTCCGCATTCCGCAATTCTTTCAGTCTCCGGTGGTGGCGAACTGGTCGATGGTCGGCTGCGCGTTGTTGGCATCTTCTTCGGGCGGGTGATGGCGTCGTTCGGCACGCCATCGCCGGCGCAGAGCTTTCGCGTCGAACGCGTGGCGCGTGCCGTCGCGCAAGTTCTCTACTTGATGATGAACGAAGGCCGCGATGAGCCGGTAAGCCTCCGACTTCGACATGCCCTTCGTCATCTCTTCCAGTTCTTCGACGCTCAGGAAACGACCGATGCGCGCCGTCACGTCTCGGCTCTTGAGCATGTTCGATCCCTTCGGCAGAGCGTCATAGGTCCCATGCAGGTAGACGGGCAGGATGCCGGTGCGCGCCGTCAGCGCGAGAAATCCGAGGACGGGTTTGAAATCGGCCAACTCGCCCGTCAGCGAGCGCGTGCCTTCCGGGAAGAGCAGCGCGTTGTAACCGCGTTCGAGAAATGAGAGCGCCTGCCGCAGCGACTTGCGCAGAGAGCCGCTGCGCTCCATCGGGACTGTGTTCGTGAAGTTATCCATGTAAGCGCGCTTGAATTTGTTGTCGAAGAAATAATCGGCGGCGGCCAGCGCGACCAGATCGCGCCCGTGCGCGCCGAGCGAAATCTTGACGAGTCCCATGTCGAGATGCGATGTGTGATTGGAGGCAACGATAAAGTTCGTATGCACGGGGATATTGCTCTCGCCTTCAACTTTCGTGTTCAAAAACTTCTCGTAGAAGACGCGCTGCAACGCATCGAGTCCTTTGTTGCCGATGGTGCGGACGAGCGACGGGACGTAAATTTCTTCGTCGGCGCGATGCTCTTCCGCCGCATGTCGCCGCGCCGCTTCTTCCTTTTCGGCGGGCGTAGCCTGGCGCGTGACGACGCTCGCCAGTTCACGCAGGTCGCGCACTTCCGTCAAAGCGTCGGGCGAGCGCAAGGTGCCGCCCGCCCCTTCGATGGCCGAGGCGAGTTCGACATACATCAAACTATCGAAACCGAGGTCGGCGAGCCGCGTCTCGAACGTGATCGCGGCTCGCGGGCGATTGGCGACGGTGGCGACCACATCGAGCACCCACGTTGCCGCCGCCTCACCCTGTTCTTCGCGCGCATTGGAGGGTGCGTTTGAGACGTTGCGCATGCTTTGTTCGAGCACTTGCATGGCGGCGACGACTTCGCGGCGTTTGACCTTGCGCGTGGCGGTGCGTGGCAGTTCGCCGTCCCAGAAATGTAAGACCTTGACGCGCTTGTAGAAGGGCAGCGCCGAAGACACATCGCGGAAATGCTCTTCCACCTTACGTCGCACTTCATCGCGTGAAAGTGCAATGTCATAGTCGTGATCGGCCACCACCATGCAGGCGACTTTCTCGCCGATGCCATCGGCCAGGCCGACGACGCTCAACTCTTTGATGTATGGCGAAGCGAGATAAAGTTCTTCGATCTCGTCCGGGTAAACGTTCTTGCCGTTGGTGTCGACGATGATCTCTTTCGAGCGACCGACGAGATAGAGATTGCCTTCGTCATCGAGGCGACCCAGGTCGCCCGTGTAGAGCCAGCGGTTGACGAGGACGGCGCGAGTGGCCTCTTCGTTGTTGAAGTAGCCGCTCATCACGTTGGGGCCGCGTGCCACGACTTCGCCGATGCCGCTCGCATCGGGGTCGAGAATTTTCACTTCGACGCCGGGCAAAGGTTTGCCGACGCTCAGCGAGATCAACTTGTTTTGGGGTCGCGTGACAGTCAGAACGGGCGAGGCTTCGGTCAATCCGTAGCCTTCGAGGATAGTGAAGCCGAGGCCGTGAAAATCTTTTTTGACTTGTTCGTTCAAGGCTGAGCCGCCGCTGATCAAATAGCGGATGCGCCCGCCGAGTCCGGCGTGAATCGGGCGGAAAATGATCTGGCCGAGATTGAACGGCGAATGATCGCGAAGCCAACTGTTGGCGACGATCAATCCGTCGGCGGCGTCGCCGATCCATTTGGCGCGCTCGTTGAAACGAGTCTTGATGCGGCGGTGCAGCAGTTCCCAGAGCGCGGGGACGCCGACCATGCCGGTGACGTGGCCGTTTTTGATCGCGCGCGTCAACTCTTCGCTCGTCAGTTCGGGCAGATAAGTGATCTGCGCGCCCCGGCTGAGCGGGGTGAGAAATCCGGTGGAGAATTCAAATGTGTGATGGAGCGGCAAGACTGAGAGCACGCCGTCCTTCGTCGTCATGTCGAAGATAGAGGCGAGCATCGAGACCATGCTCGTCAAATTCTTATGGGTGAGCATGACGCCCTTGGGCTGTCCGGTCGTGCCCGAAGTGAAAATGAGCGAGGCGGTTGTTTGCGGATGAATTTTCGCGGGCAGCAGCGCGATGCGCTCGTCTTCGATCTTCTGCGGCGGCAGCGCGAACACTTCGGCGAAACGCCAGACGCGCGTCGCCTCCAATTTCTCTTCGGTCAAACGCTCGCCCAGATCGTCGTGCTTCTCGCGCAGTTCTTCGCTGATGACGAGGCCGAAGGCGGCACTGGCGCGCACGAAGTTGACGATCTCGCCGGTCGAACTTTCGGGATCGACGGGAACGCAGGTAGCGCCCGCCTTGAGCACGCCGAAGTAAGTCATCCCCCACTCGGGCGCATTGTTGCTGAAGAGCATGACGCGGTCGCCGGGGCGCACGCCCTCGCTGGCGAAGAAGCCGGCGGCGCGCGTGGCGAGTTCCTGTAAATCTCTGTAGGTGTATTGCTCCTTGCGCCCGTCGCGCTCGACGCGCATGGCGACGCGCGTCGCGTAACGCTTGCTCGAAGTCTCGAAAAGTTCGAGCAGGTCGCGATAGGTGTAGACGCGCTTCGGTTGGGCGCGCATGTCCTCTTCGAGTTGCGGGAAAATCCATTTCTTGAGGCCGGGAAAATGGACGTTCATCCAGTAGTCGTACCAATCGAATTTTTCGGGATGCCACGGCAAAAGCGTCTGCTCGTCGGCGCGGATGCGCGAGAAAAGCGAGCGCACGTTGTCGGCGCGGAAGATGTAAGCGTTCTCGACCATGAACGGGCGAAACATCTCGAAGGCTTCTTTCGTCTCGTGCGTCAATTCTTCGAGCCGTTCGACGTGCTTCTTCGCGTGGTCGACAAACTCCGTGATGCGTCCGCCGCCCCAACGCGGGCGCACGCGGTCCAACAGGGAAGAGGCTTGCTTGGCCGCCGCGTTGATCATCGGCGTCGAAGTCTTCTCGAAGCGGGAAGTGGTGACGGGGCGCGTCTCCATGCGCGAGGCGATCTCGTTGACGACGCGGAAGCCCGTCTCTTTCTCGTCGAAGTGCTTACGCTTGTAGAGGCCGAGCATGCCGACGATGCGGCGCATGTCGTTCGGGTTCGCGTCGCCCGTCGCGGCCTGATAGACGAGGCGCGGTTCCTCGACGCAGGCTTCGGCGGCGACCGCCAGCATCACGGCGGCCACTTGATCGACGGGCGTGATGTCCAAAATCAACTTCTCATTGACGGGAATCTGCGTCTGGCCTTTGAGGGCGATGAAGATGAGCGGCGCGGTCGTCGTGAAGCCTTCGTTCCAACCGGCGAACGGGTAGTCTTTCGCGGACTCGACGATGGACGGGCGGACGATTGCTCGCACTATCCCTGTTTCCGCCGCCACGAGTTGTTCGCCGAGACTCTTCGTATAAGTGTAGATATTCGGCCAGCCCCACCATTCGGCGCGCTCGATGCCGAGATCGGTCAAGCGCGTGCGCGTCCACACTTTGCGTTCGCGCGCGACGGCCAAACCCATCACATCCAGATCATCGGCATCGCGCCCTTCTTCCAACAGTCGCTTGCGCCCCCCTTCGCGGAAACGCGCTGCCTGCATGGCGTCTTTCGCTTCGTCTTTGACGCGGTCGGCGAGTTTGGCGCAGTCGCGTATCTCCTGCTCGACGGAGAATTCCACGCCCGGCAATTCCTCGCGGCGCGGAAAATAACCGATGACCGGGTCGCTCTCCCAGACGGGGCCGGAGCGATTACCCGCGACGAAGCAGGTGGAGACATGGACGAGCGCGGGACGCCGCATCCGCTTCGTGAAGGCGATCACGTTCTGCGTGCCGACGACATTCGTGCGTAGCGCGCTCTCCAGCGTCGGGTTGAACGTGACGTTGCCCGCGCTGTTGATGACCACGTCGATGTCGGCGGCGATCTCTTGCGCTTCCTCTTCGGTGAGGCCGAGATTGGTATTGCCGATGTCGCCGTTGTAGACGCGCACCTTGTCGCGGATGAAATCCTCGAAGGCGTCGCCGAAGCGTTCGCGCAAAGGATCGAAAGGCGGCGCGGTGATGACGTTGTTCCAGAAGCGCGTCTCGGATTCGACGAGCGAGCGCGAGCGCACGGTGAGATAGACGCGCTCAATGCCGGGGAAGCGATAGAGCAACATACTCAGCGTCACTTTGCCGAGAAAGCCCGTGCTCCCGATGAGGAAGATTTTGCGTCCCCCAAAAATTTCTGTGGGTGATAACTTCATGTTCTGCTTCACGCTTCAACGTACTCGAAGTAACTCGACGGCTCCGGCACGGGCAACCCTTCCTCTCGCAGTCCTTCGATGTGAAACTGGATTGCTTCGCGAATCAAATGCTCAATTTCTTCTCTAGTTTCGGCGGCGGCGACGCAGCCCGGAAGGTCCGGCACGTAAGCGCCGTAGCTGGATTCGCCTTTTTCGATGATAACCGCGTATCGCATCAAACAATTTCCTCAATTTCGGCCTGACGCCAGATATTCTTTAACGTTCCTATTAGCACGTCAACTCCGGGTTTGCCCGCGAGCGTCACAAGTTTGGGCTTTGTCGGATGGCGAAACTGGCGATGACTGCCTTTCATACGCACAAGTTGCCATCCATCTTCCTCCAAACGCTTGCTCACGTCACGGACTTTCAAAAAAATCACTCCATATCGCAAATCGCGATCACGGGTTGATGGAGCATCGTGATTTCGGCGGAGCGTCCCATGTAGCTGCGCGCCATTGCTATCGCTTCGGTGAGATTGTCGGCGCGCTCCCAGCCCATCATGGCGGGGACGTGCGCGTTCTCGGCTCCGGCGGCGATGACGTGGCCGACGTGCTGGCGTCCGTTCTCGCCCCAGTACCACATGAAAAAGGGGTGCGAGCCGTGATAGGCGTTGCCGCGCCGGTACATCTCGACGTAGCTCGGATTATTCGCAAACTCCTGTTCGTACTTGTCGCGCAACACGTTCGCGTCGCGCGTTTCGGGCAGCAGGCGGTTGAAAAACTCGATGTAGCTCGGATGGAAGTTATGATCGAATTCGTCGGTGCAGGGGTGATGCAGGATGAGCGTGCCGCCCTTCTTCAGGAGCGGCTTGCCGCGATACATGTTGAAATGATAGCCGAGCGCCATCACCTGCACGAGCAGCGGGTTCAAACTCGAATTGACGCTGTAGGGCGACATGTCCGGCACGGGGCAGATGAGGATGTCGCACTGGCCTTCGATGGGCACGACGTATTGCTCCATGCTCTTGGCGATGATGCGCTCGTGGACTGGGTCGGTGCGGCCCGCGTGACAGGCGATCATTTCGAAGTTGCCCTTGAGCGAGTTGTACATGGCGCGTTTGGCGGGGCGCGGCAGCTTGTTCATTGAGAAGCGCATGGCTTCATACTTTATGCGGTCGAAGGCCGAGAAATCGTCTTCGTTCTTCGTCAAAAAGCCGAGGTCGCCGCCGAACATGCGGTTGTTGATGGTCGTCTCGATGTGGAAGACGTTCAAGTGTTCGTCCGCGAGTTTGCCGACCCGGTTGATGACGCGCCCGAGTTCGGAACCGGATGGGTCCATGTAACTGTTCGACGCGCGGATCGTGTCCGGGTTGTGGTGTGCACGCAACGACTCGTAATCGCAAAGGCCGACGCCGACCGATTTATGCCCGCCGTTCATCGGCACGAAGTTGAAATTGAGATAGATGAGCAAATCGCTTTCGGCGGCGCGGCGGTTGATGCGTAAGGGTTCTTTGTGGCGCGTCTCGCCTAAGAGGACGAGGTTCGACGGGTCTTCGGCGTCGTGGTTGTAGTAGCGGTCGGGGTAGAAATCCTCCCAGATGGCCGGCCCGACCATGCGCTTCATCTCGGCGGGCGTCATCTTGCGATGCAGGGAGACGGCGATGATGATATGCACATCATCGACGCTGTGGCCGTGGAGCATGTCGAGGAGAATTTCGAGGGCGGTCTGGCGCAGGTCGGGCGTCTGCATCGGCGGGAGCGGCATCGAGATGTCGTCCACGGCGATGGTCACTTTCATTCCGGGCGTCAACTGCGCAAAGAGCGGATCGCAATCGTGCGGGTGGTTGAGCGCGTAGCGGATCGCCGCCTCGCGGTTGACCAGACCTTTGAGCGGTTGGTTCGGATAAATCACGCGCGTGCCGACGGGCAAATCTTCCAACAGGAAATCCATCCCGGAGGCGACGATGCGCGGCGCGCTGTCGCGGTCGATATAGACGACTGATTCGTGTAGTTTTTTTCTAAGCTGTAGACTCATCTTTTTAAGTGATGAGTGATGAGTGATGAGTGATGAGTGAGAAGAGGTTTTAACTCATCACTCATCACTCATCACTCATCACTTCAAATTCAAAATCGGCCAATCGTGATGCAGCGCGGTCTGGCGCAGGCGCATGTCGGGGTTGACCGCCGCCGGGTGGCCGACGATGGAGAGCATGGGGAGGTCGCTCATGCTGTCAGTGTAGGCGTAGGATTCGCTGAGGTTGATGCCTTCCTGTTCGGCGAAGTTTCTGATCCAACTCGCTTTCGTGGCGGCGGCGAAGACGGGCGGGAGCAGACGCCCGGTGGCGATGCCGTTGACGAATTCGAGACGGTTGGAAACGTATGTGTCGATGCCGAGGTGCTTCATCAAAGGTTCGACCGAGAAGTCGAGCGCGCCGGTGACGACGATTTGACGAAGACCCAGGCTGCGGGATTTTTCGATCAACTCGAACGCGCCGGGGAAGACCGCGGGCTTGAGCACCGTCTCGAAAAGCTCGTCGGCGAAGAAGCGGAGACGGTCTTCGGTCTCGCCTTTGTAGCGTTTGAAGAAGAGATCGTTGAAGACTTTGCGACTGTATTGATCGGTTGCGGCGAAGAGGGGAATGCTCAGCACGGTCGTGGCGGTTTTGCGGACGCTGCGCAGGAAGCCCTGCTGGTTGCGGGCGTAAAAACCGAGCGTATGCACGAGATTGGTGCTGACGAGCGTTCCTTCAAGGTCGTAAAAAGCGGCGGCGGATGCCAAACTGTTCTCCTGAAATTGGCGGCGAACGCGCGCCAACGTTGATTGTCGTCAAAATTTATGGCTGAACCGTGCAGGGCGAAAAATATACACTTATTTGTCCGGCTGAACCAGACCAGCGGATGATCGACGTGCGCGGGGGAGTATACATCACGTCGCCCCTTTTCCGTTTTCGGATGATGCACGGCGGCGGCATGTGTGAGCGTAGGGGCGTCACTCTGCGTCCCGTGAGGGACAAAGAAAAAAGTGTCCGGACAGCAGACGGTAATGATAAAAGTATCTCGCAGAAACGAGAGGTGCGATCCATGTCTGAACCTTACCAGTATGATGTGTTTATCAGCCACAGCGCGAAGGACAAGCCTGCCGTGCGCGAACTGGCCGAACGACTGAAGGCAGACGGCCTGCGCGTCTGGCTGGATGAATGGGAGATTCGGCCCGGCGACATGATCGGCCTCAGGATCAATCAGGGGTTGGAGCAATCGCGGACGCTGGTGCTGATCATGTCGGCGAATGCTTCCGAATCGGAGTGGGTGACGTTTGAAAGCCAGACCATCTTCTTTAGCGACCCGACCAACCGGCAACGCCGCTTCATCCCGGTGCGGCTGGACGGGGCCGAGATCAAGGGGACGCTGAAGCAATTCGCTTACGTGGACTGGCGAGGGAAGTCTGCCGAACAGTATGAGCGATTGCTGGCCGCGTGCCGCCCGCCAATCGTCGCGGGAGAGCCTGCCATCGAGCAGAAGGGCGATCCGCAATCAGGCAAAGTCCTCAAAGGACATACAAGTTACGTATTACAAGTGGCGGTTACGCCGGACGAGCGGCGCATCGTCTCCGGCTCTCATGACAAAACTCTCCGGGTGTGGGATGCGGATTCGGGTAAATGTCTCGCGACACTCGAAGGGCATACCGGTGGGGTGAGTGGAGTAGCGGTGATGGCGGACGGGCGGCGCATCGTCTCCAGCTCTGGTGCCAAAACTCTACGGGTGTGGGATGCGGATTCGGGTAAATGTCTCGCGACACTCGAAGGGCATACCGATTGGGTGATTGGAGTAGCGGTGACGGCGGACGGGCGGCGCATCGTCTCCGGCTCTGATGACAACACTCTCCGGGTGTGGGAACTGCCGCCGTTTGACGGGACAGCCGCTGAAGAGTCCGGCGCTACTCATTATACCAACGCTAAAGTTCTCTTAGTCGGCGACAGCGGCGTCGGTAAGTCGGGATTAGCCTATCGCCTCACGGAAGACCGCTTTGTGTCCACTATCTCGACCGATGCTGCGTGGGCCACTCAACTCAAGCTGGCGCACGATACCAGCAGCGAAGAGACCGAACGGGAAATCTGGCTCTGGGACTTTGCCGGGCAGGCCGACTATCGCCTGATCCACCAACTCTTCATGGACGAAACCTCGCTGGCCGTGCTCGTCTTTAACCCGCAAAGCGAAGACCCGTTCGAGGGTCTCGGCCAGTGGGACCGCGATCTGCAACGCGCCGCGCGCCGCCCGTTCAAAAAACTTCTCGTCGCGGGACGGTGCGACCGTGGCGGCTTGATGGTGAGCCGCGCGACCGTCGAACGCTTTCGACAGGAGCGCGGCTTTACCGATTATCTGGAAACCAGCGCGTCCACGGGCGACGGCTGCATCGCGCTGCGCGACGCGATCATCCGCAACATACCCTGGGACGAAATCCCCTGGACCTCCTCGCCGCGCACCTTCAAACTGCTCAAAGCGGAGATCGTGAAACTCAAGGATGAAGGCAAAGCGTTGCTGCGGATGGGCGAGCTGAAGCAGCAACTCGAAATGCGTCTGCCCGGCGAGGCTTTCACGCTCGAAGAGTTGCGGGCGGTGGTGGGTTTGCTGACCGGGCCGGGCATCGTCTGGCAACTGGAGTTCGGCGACTTCGTCCTGCTTCAACCCGAACGCATCAATGCCTACGCTGCCGCCGTGATCCGAAAAGTTCGCGCCCACACGGACGAGATCGGCGTCATTCCCGAAGAAGACGTGCGGCCGGACGACTCGACTACCAGGACATGAAACGATTGCCGCCCGATGAAGAGCAGATCGTGTTGCGGGCGATGCATCAAACTCTGGTAGACCACGGTTTGTGCCTGCGCGAGCCGACCGAGACGGGCACACTGCTCGTCCTACCCTCTTATTTCAAGCGCGAGCGGCCTGAACTGGAAGGCCACCCGTCAGTTTTCGTCACCTACGGTTTCAACGGGCAACTCGACGAGATTTACTCCACGCTCGTAGTCCGGCTGCACCATACGACCGCGTTCGAGAAATACCAACTCTGGCGTTTTGCCGCCGACTTCAAGACGGGGGCGGGCAAGCGCGTCGGCCTCAAGATGACCAAGCAGGGCGAGGGGGCGGCGGAAATCGCCGTCTACTTCGAGCCGGGCATCGCGGAGGATTTGCAGGTCACTTTTATCCGTTACGTCCACGAGCATTTGCAGCGGAAGGCTCTGGACGTTGTTCGTTTACGCCGCTACGTGTGTCCGCACTGTGATACGCCCGTCGAAAATCTCAAGACGGCGTCGGATCGACTCAATCGAGGATTGCCGGACATTCTTTGCGTCAACTGTGAAAAGCGCGTTCCCCTGTGGGACCTGATCGAGCAGAAGTTCGCCTCCCCGGAGTTCCAGCGGCGCGCACGCGAGCTGGAAGAGCAGGCGCGCATCAGTATTGATAATGAGAGCAGAGAGTTGATCCTGATCGGCCATGCCTTCGCCGTCGCAGGCGAGGCCGGACAAATCTTCCGCCCCACGTCTAACTCCGATTGGGGCTTAGATGGGGAGATCGAATTCAAGAACGACAAAGGCGAAGCCAGCGGCAAACGAGTCTACCTCCAACTCAAGTCCGGCGACTCTTACCTGCATGCGCGCAAGAGAGACGATAAGGAGGTTTTCACCATTAAAAATCCCCGACACGCGGAGTACTGGCGAGCGCAAGCCTATCCCGTCATGCTGGTCATTCGCACCTCGGACGGCCAGATTCGCTGGACGAACGTGAGCGACTACCTCAGCCGGCATGGAACAAAGACGCGGCAAATCATTTTTGAGGGAGAGCCTTTCACGGCGCTGAGCGTCATCAGGCTCAGAGACAGGCTGCTTTCGCCGGGGTCGGAACAACTCGGACAGTTAAGCCAATCTCAGCCACGGACACTTTAAAACAGATACTCTCTTTCGCTGGTTTTATTGTTCCAACCCGCTGGTGCAAAACTATGCACTGTAGTGCATGACTTTCAGTTGCGACACACTTCTCTGTCGCGACGGAACTTTAACGCAGAGAGCGCAGAGACGCAGAGAGCGCAGAGAATTAAGCTGTTTCCTCTGCGTCCTCTGCGCCTCGGCGAACTCTGCGTTGAACAGATCGTTGCAGGAAGCAGGACTTTCAGTCCCAAGCGATACCTTTGCACTTTCAGTTCATAGTGGTTTAGTGAGCGCACGCCTTCGCGCCAATGAGGTGGACGGAGAAGGGAGAAACTTTAGATGGATGAAAAAAGATGCTCGTGCGAGTTGTTTGAAAAAATGGAGGGCGCGAGCGTGCCCGCCTACATCGCCGCGTTTCTCGATGATCTGGGGCGCGCAGATGAAGCGAAGAAGAATCTTTATCGCTGTCGCGTGTGCGGGCGCGAGTGGGAGCGGCGCGAGCCGGAAGATAAAAGCGAAGGGACGAGGCCGTCTTTGATCAGAAAGTAGCCGGTTGCTGACAACCGGCCATCATCTACTTTAATATGAAGCAACGTGAAAATAGCGACATGGAATGTGAACTCGGTGGCGGCGCGTCTGCCCGTGGTTTTGAAGTGGCTACAGCGGGCGCGGCCAGACGTGCTGTGCATGCAGGAGTTGAAATGCACAGAGGAGCGTTTTCCGCGCGAGGCTTTCGCCGAACTCGGCTACGCGGCGGAAGTTTACGGGCAGCGGACTTACAACGGCGTCGGGATCATCGCGCGTTCGCCCATCACACAAGTGCAGCGCGGCTTCCCCGATGATGAGGAAGGAGCGCACGCGCGCCTCATCGCCGCCACCGTCGAAGGCGTCCGCATCGTCAACGTCTATGTCCCAAACGGGCAATCGGTGGGGACGGACAAATATCAATTCAAGTTGGAATGGATGCGGCGGCTGCGGGAATTTTTCGACGACGATTACTGGTCGGATGATGAAGTACTGCTCTGCGGCGACTACAACGTTGCGCCGGAAGACCGGGACGTACACGACCCGCAATTGTGGCGCGGGCGCATTCTGTTCAGCCAACCGGAAAAAGACGCGCTCGCCAATATCAAAGAGTGGGGTTTTACGGATGCCTTCCGGCAGCATGAGCCGGGCGAAGGTCTCTATTCATGGTGGGATTATCGCGCGGGCGGATTTCGCCAAAACCTCGGCGCGCGGATCGACCACATCTGGGTCTCCGAGAATTTGGCCGCGCGCTCGACGGGCGCATGGATCGACAAAGAGCCGCGCGGCTGGGAGCGGCCTTCGGATCACACGCCGGTCGTGGCGGAATTCAAGTGAATGCGGATTTCCGATTGCGGAATGCGGATTGAAAAATCAACTCTCTGTTAATCCGCATTCCGCAATCCGAAATCCACAATCGATAAAGGGGGCGGCATGAATAAAAAGAATCAGGAGATGTTGTTGCTGGCGGGAGCGGGCGTGGGCGCGTTATTGGGCGGGTTCGCGGTTTTGAAGAAGCGGCGCGAGTTTGATTTTCGCGACCGGACAGTGCTCATTACCGGCGGTTCGCGCGGGTTAGGTTTGGTGCTGGCGCGCGAGTTGGCGCGTGAAGGCGCGCGGCTGTCGATTTGTGCGCGCGACCCGCGTGAACTTGAAGGGGCGCGCGTTGATCTCGAACGACGCGGGGCGCAAGTATTGGCCTTTCCTTGTGATGTGACGCATAGGGAGCAGATACAGGAATGGGTGCGCGTGTCGGCGGATCACTACGGCGGCGTGGACGTGCTCATCAATAACGCGGGCGTGATTCAAGTCGGCCCCGTCGAAGTGATGACGCTCGCGGATTACGAAGAGGCGATGAAGACTCATTTCTGGGGGCCGCTCTATGCGACGCTCGCCGTGTTGCCGTCGATGCGGCGAAAGCGGCGCGGGCGCATCGTCAACATCTCTTCCATCGGCGGGAAGATCGGCGTGCCGCATCTCGTTCCTTACAGCGCGAGCAAGTTCGCGCTCGTCGGTTTGTCCGAAGGGTTGCGCGCGGAGTTGGCGAAGGATGGGATCGTGGTCACAACCGTCTGTCCCGGGTTGATGCGAACGGGCAGCCCGCGCAACGCCACCTTCAAAGGCCAGCACCGGGCGGAGTACGCATGGTTCAGCATCAGCGATGCGTCGCCCGTCGCTTCGATGCAGGCCGAGCGCGCCGCACGGCAGATCATCGCGGCCACCAGGCGCGGCGACGCGGAAGTGATTTTGTCGCTCCAGGCAATCCTGGCGGTCAAGTTTCATCAACTCTTCCCGGAACTCAGCGCGGACGTGTCGGGATTGATCAATCGTCTGTTGCCCGCCGCCGGAGGCATCGGCCAGAAGCGCGCGAAGGGGAAAGATAGCCAATCGGAATTGTCGCCCTCGTGGTTGACTGCGCTCGGCGACCGCGCCGCCGAACGTAATAACGAGACGAGGAGTTAAGCAGGGGAAGGGGCAAAAGATAACGGAGAAAGGATAAAGACCCGATGTGTTTTTACCTTTCCCCTTCTCCTTTATCCTGAATTATTTTGGAGGGCAACGTGAGCGATAAACAGAAATGGCCTGACGAATTGTGGATCGTGCGGCACGGCGAGAGCGCGGGCAACGTGGCGCGCGACAAAGCCGAAGCTGCGAAGTTGCACGAGATCGACATCGCCGTGCGGCGCGATGTGGAAGTGCCGCTGTCGGATTGCGGCGAGGAGCAGGCGCGCGCTCTCGGACACTGGTTCCGCGACATGCTCCCTGATGCTAGACCGACTGTGGTGCTCACTTCGCCTTACATTCGCGCGCACCGCACGGCTGAACTGGCGTTGGAGGCAGCGGGCATCGACACAGACGACATCACCTTCATCGCCGACGAGCGTCTACGGGAAAAAGAGTTCGGCATCCTCGACCGTTTGACGAAGTTCGGCATCGAGGCCAAGTACCCGGAGCAGCAAGAGTTTCGCCGCGCGATTGGGAAGTTCTATCATCGCCCGCCGGGCGGTGAAAGTTGGTGCGATGTGATCTTGCGTCTGCGCAACGTCATCGACACGCTCACGCGCGAGTACCGGCGCGAGCGTGTGCTCATCGTCGCGCATTCGGTCGTCGTTCTCTGCTTCCGCTATCTGCTGGAACGGATGACCGAAGAGCAAATTCTGGAAATTGATCGCGTTACGGATGTCGCCAACTGCTCCGTCACTTCCTATGTCTACGATGCGAGCATCGGCAAGCACGGCAAGCTCGTGCTCAGCCAGTATAATTTCGTCGCGCCGCTCGTTGAAGAGGGTGCGCCCGTCACGACGGAGAAGGATGTGCCGGTCGCGCCGAAATAGAGGGCGTTTGAACGAAAGTTGGGGAACGATGGCAAAAGGGAACAGCAAGTCTCAGGCGCGCGGCGAAAACTCGCAGGCGAAACCACGTCTCATCACTCCGAAACTGCTCGGCGGATGGCCGCTCCCGCAACCTCAGGACGACGACGACAAAGAGGCGCGCGGGCGTGTGCTCGTCATCGGCGGCTCACGGGAGATCGCGGGCGCGGCAGTGCTGGCGGCGACGGCGGCACTGCGCGCCGGGGCGGGGAAGATGCAGATCGCGACATGCCGCACGGTTGCGCCGCACGTTGCGATGGCCGTGCCGGAAGCGCGCGTCTTCGCGTTGCCGGAGACGAAGGCGGGCGGGCTCAGGGCGAGCGGTCTCAAGCAACTCGCAGAACATGTGGCGGGCGCGCAGGCGATTCTGGTCGGTCCCGGCATGGTTGACGAAGCAGCGACCGCGCGTTTGATGCACAGTCTTCTTCCTCTTATCACCGACGCGATCCTGGTTCTCGACGCGGGCGCGCTGGCTTTTCTCAAAACTGCGCCAAAGAGTCTGGCACGCTTGCGCGGGCGGGTCGTGTTGACGCCGCACGCCGGAGAGATGGCGCAGCTTACGGGAATTGACAAGGAAGAAATCGCGACCGCACCGTTGGCGACGGTGCAGGACGCGGTGGCGCAACTGGGCGCGGTGGTCGCTTTAAAAGGACGCGAAACCCTGATCGCCGCGCCTGCCAGCCAAAACGTCTATTGCAACCGTGCGGGCAACGTCGGTCTGGCGACATCGGGGTCGGGCGATACGTTGTCGGGCGTCATCGCGGGACTCGCGGCGCGCGGGAGCACGCCGTTTCAAGCTGCCGTCTGGGGCGTCTACCTGCATGCGCGTGCGGGCGACGAACTGGCGCGGCGCGTCGGGCCACTCGGTTTCCTTGCGCGCGAGTTGCTCGCGGAAATTCCGCCGCTCATGTCCGAACTTCGGAGATCAAAAATATGACGAACGACGATGCCTCACCTGCCGAACCGAAATTCATCCCGCTCGACTTCGCCCGCCTGACACCAGACGAACAACTCGCGCGGAGTGAAACTTTTTATGAGTTGATGCGTCGCCGTCGCACCGTGCGCGACTATTGCGACGAAGATGTGCCGCTCGAATTGATCGAGCGCGCGATTGCGGCGGCGGGCACTGCGCCGTCGGGCGCGAACATGCAGCCGTGGCGTTTCGTCGTGGTGCGCGACCGGGAAGTGAAGCGGCGCATCCGCGAGGCGGCGGAAGCGGAGGAACGCGCGAGCTACGAGGGACGCATGCCCGTGCGCTGGCTCAAGCGTCTCGCGCCGCTTGGCACTGACTGGCATAAGCCCTTCCTCGAAATCGCGCCCTACCTGATCGTCGTCTTTCGCATCGATTACCTCACAAACGAAGCGACGGGCGAAACCGAACCCACTTATTACACCTCCGAATCAGTTGGCATCGCCACGGGGCTGCTCCTCGCCGCCTTGCACAGCGCAGGACTCGCCACGCTCACCCACACGCCCAGCCCGATGAAATTCTTAAGCGAGATTTTGGGGCGACCGAAAAGCGAAAAGCCCTACGTGCTGATCCCCGTCGGCTATCCGGCAGAGGGCGCACGCGTGCCCGATATTCATCGTAAACCGCCGGAAGAGATCATGCAGGTAATTTGAGAGCGACTGCTCCCGATGCGATCAACACACGAAGGGCGCGAAATAGTGATTCGACTCTTTCGCGCCCTTCTTATCTTCGCGTTGAATGAATTTCGCCGTCGCGCTGTCAGTCGCCGGTAGCTTCTGCCGTCGCGCCGGTGAGCAGATCGGTGGCCTCCTCAGTACGCGCTCTTGTCTTAGCTGCTGCGTCGTCCATATTGCCGGGTCGGACTTTGAAAGGTGTCGGCACTTTCCAGTTGGCTTCAACTTCAAGCTCGGCCTCGACGATCTTCTGCGTAGTCTGGATGACTGTGTCTGGGTTGAGCGAGATCGAGGTGATGCCGCGCTCGACGAGAAAGTGCGCGAACTCCGGGTAATCGGAAGGCGCTTGGCCGCAGATGCCGATCTTCTTGCCGGCGCGATGGGCGGCGTCGATGGCCTGCGCGATCATGCGCTCGACTGCGCCATTGCGCTCATCGAAGAGGTGGGCGACCATCTCGGAATCGCGGTCGAGGCCGAGCGCGAGTTGAGTAAGATCATTCGAGCCGATGGAATAACCGTCGAAGACGCGCAGAAACTCATCGGCGAAGACGACGTTTGAGGGCAACTCGCACATGGCGTAAATCTCCAACCCGTGCTCGCCCTGATTGAGGCCGTACTCGCGCATCAAATTGATCACGCGCTCGCCTTCCTCCACCGTGCGGCAGAAGGGAATCATGGCCTTGACGTTGACCAGTCCCATCTCTTCGCGCACGCGCCGGAGCGCGCGGCATTCGAGATGAAAACCTTCGCGGTAGCGTTCGTCGTAGTAACGCGACGCGCCGCGAAAACCGAGCATCGGATTTTCTTCTATCGGCTCGAATTGCTGGCCGCCGATGAGCCGCGCGTACTCGTTTGATTTGAAGTCGGACATCCGCACGATGACCGGCTTCGGATAGAAGGCCGACGCGATGCGCCCGATGCCTTCGGCGAGGCAGCGCACGAAGAATTCGCGCGGGTCTTCCTCGCCGATTCGCCGCTCGATCTCACGCACGTCCTCTTCGCGCGCGATGTGCGGGAATTTGACGAGCGCCATCGGGTGAATGCCGATGTGGTTGTTGATGATGAATTCGAGGCGCGCGAGACCGACGCCGTCGTTCGGCAAACCGGCCAGCGCGTAAGCATGATCCGGGTCGCCGACGTTCATCATCACCTGCGTGCGCGGTCGCCGGGCATCGCTGACGATGTGTTTGTCGATCACGAAATCGATGAGGCCATCGTAGATGTTCCCCTGCGAGCCTTCGGCGCAGGAGACCGTGACCTGCATGCCCGTCGAGAGTTTCTGCGTGCCCTCGCCCGTGCCGACGATACAGGGCAGGCCGAGTTCGCGGCTGATGATGGCGCTGTGGCAGGTGCGCCCGCCCCTGTCCGTGACGATGGCCGCCGCGCGTTTCATGATCGGCTCCCACGCCGGGTCGGTCATGGAGGTAACGAGCACGTCGCCCTCTTTGAACTCCGCGAGGTGATCGGGATCGGCCAACACATGAACGCGCCCGTGTCCGATCTTTTCGCCGACGGCTTGCCCGGTGGCGAGCGGGGAACTGTGCTCGCCGGTCAGCCGGTAGTTGAGCACGAAGTTTTCGC
>JBPCIP010000190.1:0-19018 GCA_051006195.1 Pyrinomonadaceae bacterium | reverse complement strand
TTCAAGCCCGGCGATTAGCGCGAGAATACGAGAAATTAGCTGAGAGTAGCGAAGCCATGATTCATCTGAATATGATTCGACTGCTGGTCAAGCGTCTGGCTTGATACTTTTCAGACTAGCTCTTAGAACGTGACGGCAAGGTCAGAGCAAAAGTGATTAACGATGCTACGCAACTGACGCTTCACGCCGAAGTGAGAAGCAACGTCGAACCGGGCGCGGAACTGTTCACCGATGGATGGAAAGGTTATAGCGGCCTTCATACCGACTTCATTCATAAAGTGATTGACCACGCCGAAAAGTATGTTGACGGTCAGATTCATACGTGCGGAATTGATAACTTTTGGAGTCTGTTGAAGCGTGGCATCAAAGGCACATACGTTAGTGTCGAGCCGTTTCACCTGTTCCGATACCTAGACGAGCAGAGTTTTAGATTCAACATGCGGAAAGGTAAAGACGCTGATCGGTTTATCGAAGCGGTAGGGTCTATTACTGGAAAGCGACTGACCTTTGATGAACTGACTGGCAAGAAAACGGAACACTGAGAACGTCAGAGGCGGGGCAAGCGAAAAGGCTAGTCACTTGGCTAGCCTTTTCCTTTTGCCTTCCTTCTCCCGTTGGCGCTCATACTTCGCCTTTTCCTTGTCCACTTCGCTTTTAGGCACGGCCATTAACTTGCGCAAAGTCTGTTCAAAGCGCGTGAACTCTGGACTCTTAGTATTCGCGTTAACTTTATTCATAGCGATAACATCATACGTCTAAATCTGCCGACTCTTCAATGTCTTGCTGCGTGATGGCACGCAAGAGAACGCTGCTGTTATCCATTATAGAAAACCACACCTTAAGAGCCGGAATAACTTTCTCGCCTCGCCCATGTCGGTAAGTCTTGATAACACGGAGTCCCGTTGTGCCGGGGATGATCGGGCACGCTTCCGGTCTACGCGCGAGTACCCATGTTATGGCGTTCAGCGCGTCATCCATTAACTCAACATCATCGAATGACTCTAGCTGCCGCTTGAACAATTCACTCTCGACTAACGTCCTAAAGTTAAACACCTTGCCATCCGTGTTCCTGTATTAGTTGTTGCGCCTCTTCAATATCTTGTGCATTGATGCCGTGATTATCTAACAGAGCCGCCACATAAGGGATTACTTCTTTTTCATCCGCCACTTTCCAAGCCAAGCCATGCGACATATCGCTAAGGTGAGTCGCGCTGCGCGTTTTGCACACATCGATCACATCTTCGAGCAAGGCAATGTCGCGCGCCTTGAACATGTCTAGTTTAGGTGCTCTTAGGGCGATGATCCGATGTTGAGTCTTAAAGAAGAAAGCCTCTTGCCGGATCGCAATGTCGCCGACCGCTTCCATCTGCTTTCGGATAGGAACTAAATATACTGGCGCAGGCCCGTTAGGTAATTTCTGATATTGCGCACCTGTGATAGGCTCACCGTATGAAAGATACGATATGTAATCAGCAAAAAACAGTATCTTGTTTAGCTTTACCGCGCCAAAATTTTCGTGAGATTCACAGCGCGCAGCAATATACAGAATGACCTCGCGCAGACGATCATCCGACTGTAGGTTGTTATGTTTTACGGGCGACGGCTTGACTCTCTCTTGCATTGATTTCATGGGAATACCTCTCTTCGGGAGGGTGTTTCATATCGTTTCAGACTTGAAACAGCCGCGCGGCTATGCAACATAGTTGCATATATGAAACAGTATCATTTATTAGAGATGGTAGTCAATCTTTCGTTGTATGACTGATGTATTGCCCAACGATGGTGCGTCAACTATATTATTGCCCTAATAAGCATCATCGCCGCGCAGCATCACGGGCAGCGTGCGCAGGATGATCTTGAAGTCGAGGAGGAGCGACCAGTTTTCGATGTAGAAGAGATCGAGACGCACCATCTCTTCAAACGAGAGGCGGTTGCGGCCTGAGACCTGCCACAAACCCGTCAGCCCGGGTTTCATGTCGAGCCGCTTGCGATGCCAGAGTTCATAGGCTTCGACTTCGTAAGTGATCGGCGGGCGCGGCCCGACCACGCTCATGTCGCCGCGCAGCACGTTCAACAACTGCGGCAACTCGTCCAAACTCAGCCGGCGCAAAATGCGCCCGACGCGCGTCACGCGCGGGTCGGTGTGCAGCTTGTAGACAGGTCTCGCCGCGTCGCCCAGATTCGTTTCCGCCTGCCCGGCGATGTACTTGCGTTGATAATCGCGATGCATCCGGTCGTCCGAGTTGGCCTGCATCGTGCGAAACTTGAGGAAGAGAAAGATGCGCCCGTCCATGCCGACGCGCTCCTGCCGGTAAAAGACAGCGCCACGCGAGTCGAGTTTGACGAGCGCAGCGATGAGGAGCCAGAGCGGCGAGAGGATGGTGAGCGCGAGCGCGGCTACGAAGATGTCTATGCCGCGTTTGACGATGCGCGCCGTGCCGGAGAGCGGCTCGCGGAAGAGTTGGATCATCGGCAGCGCGCCGATCTGATCGATCTCGGTCTTGCGCGGCAGGCAGTTGAACAAATTCGGCGCGATGCGAAACTCCACGCCCCGCAGACGCCCGACCCGCATCATCACGTCGAAGAGGAGATCGCCGGAGACGCCCGGATCGGCGACGATCACTTCGTTGGCTCCGGTCTCGCGAATCGTCTCGGCCAGCCCCTCGATGCCGCTCACGATGGGCACGCCCTCGAACATCTCCGGCACGCTTTCGTCGACGACGCCGTTCTCCACCACCCCGATCACGCGATAGCCCAACTCTGGCCGCTCGCGCATCTCCCTGACGCACAAGCCCGCCTCCGCGCCGCGCCCCACGACGAGCGTCGGAATCAAATTCACACCCTTGCGACGCACCGCCGCCTGCGCCCCACGCACCGCCAGACGCAACGCGCCGCACGCCGCGAGCGCGAACGCGAAATCAAGCCCGAAGACCGCGCGCGAATAAGAGAACGCGCGGTAGGCAGTGCCGCCCCGATAGAGAAACGCAATCGCCACAATCAACAACGAAGCCACCGCCGTCGCCTTAAACACCCGCAGCATTTCATCCACGTAGGAGAACTCGCCGCGCAGCCGGTACAGATCATAGTAAGCGTGCGCCAGCAGCCTGACCGGCACGACGAACAAAAGCACCGCCGCATACGGCGCAAATCCCTCGCTCCACTCAATCCGCCCCGCGCTCAACTGCCTGATGACCTGTTCACCCTCGCGCACATAGAACGCCATGAGAAACGAAGCCGCCGCAATGAGTGCGTCCGTCACGACGAGCGCAATTTTCACCGACGGCAACGCCCACTGCGGAGCACGCGCCTCGGCACGCACCGCACCGGCCTTGACCCTCAACTTATCGAGATGTTCAACGCGCATAGGAATCAAGGGATGAGGGATGAGGGCGGAGGGATGAAACGCCCGCTTCACTTATTTGAATACTTGTCTTATTCATCATTCATCCCTCCGCCCTCATCCTTCATCCCTCCAATATTATGTCCGCCACTTGCGCCCGCACCCCGATGGCACGGCGGGCGGCGTTGGCCGCATCTTTCTTCGCGAGGCGCAGGGCGCGGATGTCGGCCAGCGTGCGGATGCGCTTCAGTCTGCCTTCGCGCACGAGTTCCTCATCGACGGCAGCCCACTCTCCGGCGTAGACGGTGGCGACGGGCACGCCGAGTGCGGCGGCTTCGCGGTTCATCGTGCCGCCCGCGCTCACCACAAGGTCCGCGGCGGCGATGAGCGTCGCTCCGTCGAGCGCGTGGCGCGGAGCGACAATTCGCTCACTTCGATGCCGAGCCATAAACTCTTCTCGTTGCGCGTCGTTGCGCGCGAGCAGCACGATACGCACGTCCTCGCGCGAGAGCAACTGTTCGAGCAACGCATCGAACAGTTCATTGTCAAAACGATGATACAACGCATCACGGGCGGGCGGGCGCACAACGACGAGCACCTGCCCTGCGCCCGCGCCGAGCGACTTCAACAAATTTTCTCTCTCACCCGCGCGAGGCCGCCAATCGGCAAGGTAAACGTCCTCTTTGAAGCCGTCGTAACGCCGTACCTTTCGCTCGCCCGCACCGTAACGCCGGAGCGCATCGGCGGGGAAAGCGCGCGGCACGATCACGCGCGAGGCAAGCCGAAACGCCAGATGATTCGCCGGTTGATGTTCGTAGTCCATCAACGTCACGGTCTTGAACCAAAGCGCACGCGCTGCGATGATCTGCGAATAAGAGTTATGACTGACGGCCAGATCGAAACGTCGCCCGCGCGCCCAACTCAGCAAGACGCGAGCGCGCCCGATTAAATTCCCCGCCTTGCCCGCCAACTCCCGCCCGCCGTGCCCGCCGAGCACGACGGGCGCGAGTCCTGCGTTTTCAGCCAGTTCGACGGTCTGCGCAAACGCGCGCGCCGTCACCTCCACCTCATGCCCGCGCGACTGAAACTCTTTTCGCAACGCGACGAAGAACGGCACATGCGGCGAGTTCGCCAGATCAATCCAGATACGCATCAACGGAATGCGGAATGCGGAATGCGGAAGGCGGGGTTCAAAGAAAAAGGCATTTGTTTTTCACTCCACATCCCGCATTCCGCATTCCGCAATTTCAATCAGTCTTGCCAGCGCGTAGAGCATCCACGCCTGTGTCCAGCGCATGTAGGGCGTGCGGACGGTGTAGAAGCGTCGCCGCTGGTAGTAGAAGAAGCCGCGCCGTGGGTCGCGCAGGTGCGCGAACGTCCAGCGCGCGATGCGGTCGGCCAAAGGCAGGGCGTCCGGCAGCAGACTTTTCAGTTCAACCAAAGCGACGATGCCTGCGCCTGCCGAGTGTGCGTCCGCCGGGTATTGGCTGTCATGGTAATATTTCGGCCAACCGTCGGCAAGAAAGAAGTGTTCCCGCCAAAACTCGGAGCCGCGCCCGAGCGACTTCGCAAATTCGGTGCGCGCCGCCTCGCTCGCTCGCATGATACGCGCAAGCGAGGTCAGCACAAACGCCGTATGAAAGTTATCCGCCCACGTTTGAAAGTCCGCCGCGCCGTAGGCCCATGAACCATCCGCGCGTTGGCGTCGGACGACATAGCGCGCCGCACGCATCGCCGCCGATAGCAGGTCAGCTTCTTTCGTCAATGCCCCGACCGAAGCCAACACTTCCCCGGCCAGCAAACTCGCGTTAAAGACGCGCGTGCGATCCAGCGGCGTGTAGCTGAAACAAATTTCGTCCGCGCTCTCTTCACTCCGGTTGAGATCATGCAGGATGAAGTCGCACGCGCTGCGCGCCGCGCGCAAATATTTTTCATCATTGAACGTGCGCGCCGCATCAATCAACGCCTGCGCGGCGAACGCCGTCGGGACCACGGTCGGCGTCCCTTGCGGCGCGAAAAAGGCGCGTCCCTGCCAGTCAAAGTTGTAGCCCCAACACGCGCCGCTCCACCCATTGAGACGCGCCGCCAGCAGTTCATCCAGCAGCGCGCGGGCTTCCCCGCCCGTCTCCTTCGTTCCGGTGGCGCGGAAACGCGAGAGCGCGGCGAGCGCAAAAAGGGCCGTGCCCTTCGCGTTGCGCCCCGCCGGCACACCGACGAGCGAACGCACATCGACGGGCGAGCGTTTGAACGCCTGCGTCCACACGAGCCGAGCCGCCCGCGTCTTCTTGAGCGGCGTCGCCTGAAACAAACGACTGTTCAAACCGTCGAACGGATCATGTCCCGCGTATTCTCTCTCTCGACACCACGCCGCCAGAGTTTCATACGCCTGCTCAACTTCGATCATAGCGGTAGAGGTCAGAGGTCAGAGGTCAGAGATTGGAAGAAATCAGCTTTGTCTTTCGCTGGCCTCTAACCTCTGACTTCTAGCCTCTGCTTTCATGCGTCGCGGCGTCTCAATAAAACTCTCATGCCAGAGTTCAAAGATAAGGAGCGTCCAGAGGAGTTTGCGATGATTGGCCGCGCCGCGCTCGTGCTCGTCTTGCAGGCGGGCGACGTAAGCGGCGTCGAACAATCCATGACGGCTGAGGCGTGCGGGCGACAAAAGATCGCGCGCGAGCGGGCGCAGCCGCCCTTTGAGCCATTCGGCGATGGGCACGCCGAAGCCTTTCTTGCCGCGCCGCGTGACGAACGCGGGTAAATGAGGTCGCATCGCGCGCTTCAAAATATACTTCGTCGTGTTGCCGTGCAGTTTGTAATCGACCGGCAGCGAGGCGACGTATTCCACCACGCGCCGGTCCAGAAACGGCGCGCGCACTTCGAGCGAGACGGCCATGCTCGTCCGGTCCACCTTCGTCAGAATGTCTTCCGCGAGATACAGTTTCGTGTCGAGATACTGCATTTGTTCAACCGTGTCGGTCGCATCACATTCGTCGAGCAAGGCGCGCGCGCCCGCGTAGATGTCCGCGTCGGTGGCGCATCTGGCGGCGGGCGTGAGCAAACGAGCCTGTTCATCCGGCGTAAACGAGCCGAACCAGACGTGATGCCGCGCCGTCACATCGCTGCAGCGCATGCCTTCGATAAACTTGCGCGCTTTGTAATCAAGCGAGAGATTTTTGGTTTTGACCGGCAAGCGTCTGACGATTGATTCGACGAGGAGGCGACGCGCGGCGCGCGGCACGCGCTCGTAGAGATGCGCCATCCGGTGCGCGGGATACATCTGATAGCCCGCGAAGATTTCGTCGCCGCCGTCGCCGCCGAGCGCGACCGTCACATGCTGGCGCGTGAAGCGCGAGAGCAGAAAGGTTGGGATAAGCGACGGGTCGCTCAAAGGCTCGTCCATCCACGAACCGATCTCGCCGATCAGATCAGCCGCCAGATTCGAGTTGAGCCGCTCCTCGTGATGATCCGTGTGCAGAAAATCGGCGACGCCGCGCGCGTAAGAAGATTCGTCGAAAGATTTTTCCGCAAACGAGATCGAGAAGGTTTTGACCGTCCCCGGCGAAGCGCGCACGGCCAATGCCGCCACGGTCGAAGAATCGATGCCGCCCGACAGCAGCACGCCGAGCGGCACGTCCGAGACGAGACGCATCCGCACCGCGTCGGCCAACAGTTCCTCGACGCGCGCGGCGGCCTCAGCTTCCGTCGGCGGGGGGTCGATTTTGCGATAACTCAATCGCCAGTAAGGTCTGACTTCGATGCGCCCGTCTTCAAGCACGAGCGCGTGCGCGGCGGGAAGTTTCTGGATGCCCTCATAGATCGAAAGCGGCGCGGGCACGTAATCGAACGAGAGATATTGCCTGAGCGCGTCCACGTTCAGGCGCGTCTCCACCGATGGATGCGCCAGCAATACTTTCGACTCGGACGCGAACAACAATTGACCGCCGAAGACGCCCCAGTAGAGAGGCTTCTCGCCAAACGGATCGCGGGCGATAAAGAGCCTGCGACGCCGCGCATCCCACAACGCGAACGCGAACATGCCGTTCAAATGATCGAGCATGCGCGTGCCGTATTCTTCATAGAGGTGCGGCAACACCTCCGTGTCAGACGCGCTGCGGAATTTGTGGCCGCGCGCTTCCAACTCTGCGCGCAATTCCCGGTAGTTATAAATCTCGCCGTTCAGCACGACGGCGATTTGCCCGTCTTCGCTCCACGCGGGCTGCTCGCCCGTCGCCAGATCGATGACCGCGAGGCGGCGCATGCCGAGCGCGATGCCCGTCGCCGTCATCAATCCTTCCGAGTCCGGCCCGCGATGCGTCATCCGCGCGCACAGCGAACGCAGCAACTCCGTCGCGCCCTCCGCCGCCGGCGTCCGCGCATCCATGTCTGCCCATCCGGTGATTCCACACATAAATCTTTAACGAGCGACAGGTGATAAGTGATAGGTGATAGGAAAGAATAAGGATTTCATCTCATCACCTATCACTTATCACCTGTCACCGGGAACCCGATGCGTTCGCGCACAGCGTAGATGGCCTTCGCCTGTGATTCGTGATAGGTGCGCACCTGCATCTCGGCGAGAAGTCCCATCAGGAAAAATTGGACGGCGACGGCGAACATAACGATAGCGAGGATGGGCAACGGCGTCAGAATAAAAGAGACTCCTTCTACGAATTTCAGAAAGATCGCCCAGATGCCTGCAAGGAACGAGATCGCGAACGCCAGCATGCCGAACGAGCCGAAGACGTAGATCGGTTTCGTTTGATACGAGGCCATGAACTTGATGGTGATGAGATCGAAGACAACCTTGAGCGTGCGCGACAATCCGTACTTCGAGACGCCCATCGTGCGCGCGTGATGAGCGACGGGCAATTCCGCCACGCGCGCTCCCGCCCACGAAGCATAGATCGGGATGAAGCGGTGCATCTCGCCGTAGAGCCGCACGTCCGTGAGCGCGTCGCGGCGATAGGCTTTCAGCGAGCATCCGTAGTCGTGCAGCGGTACGCCGCCGATCCACGAGATCAAGCGGTTTGCGATCATCGACGGAAACTTTCGTGTGACGGCTTTGTCCTGTCGATGCTTGCGCCAGCCGGAAACCACGTCGTAGCCTTCGTCCAACTTTTCCAGCAAACGCTTGATGTCTGCCGGGTCATTTTGCAGGTCGGCATCCATCGGGATCAGCACGCGCCCGCGCGCGGCGTCGATCCCCGCGCTCATCGCCGCCGTCTGCCCGTAGTTGCGGCGCAGGGCGACGACGCGCACGCGAGCGTCCCGCGCGGCGATCTGGCGCAAGACTTCGAGGCTTGAGTCGGAGGAGCCGTCATCCACGTAGATGATCTCGGCGGTGCGTCCGAGCGCGGCGAGCGCATCCGTCATCTTCGCGTGGAGCGGGAGCAAATTCGGCTCTTCGTTGTAAACCGGCAGGAAGACGGAGAGGTCCAGCAGCGTCTCCTCGCTCCCGCCCGTTTGCGACAGGTCAACGCGCCGTCGCTGTAATGTCTCTTCTTCGTCGTAAACTCTCACCACTACTCCACCCTTCGCGCCACGCACACGGCGGAGACGCCAAAGGGAAAATTCAGATGACGCAACCAGAAACGCTCCGCGCCGAGCAACTGGCCGAGCACCCCGTTCAAAGCCGTGACGTTGAGGTTATTCTCCGAGGCGGGGCGTGCGCCCGTCGCGCGCATAATCAACCGGCCCGCGAGAATGGGCGCGAAGAACGTGACGTTGGCATACGTCGCGCGCTCGACTTCAAATCCGGCGGCGCGCACGCGCTCTCTGAGTTGCGGCAAGGTGTAACGCCGGCGGTGGTGGCTTACGTCGTCCTGCACGCCCCACAACCACATGAAGGCCGGGACGAAAAGGAGCGCGCGCCCGTTTGGCATCAGCACTCTGCGCATCTCACGCAGGCCCGCCGCATCGTCATCCAGATGTTCCACCACGTCGAGCGCGGTCACAAGATCGAATGAATGATGCGCATAAGGCAACGCTTCCGCCGCGCCGCGCCGCACGTTGTTCAATCCCCGTGCGCGACAGAAAGCGAGCGCGTCTTCGGAGACATCGACGCCCTCCGCCGCGCCGAATTGCGCGAGCATCTCCAAATTTGCGCCCGTGCCGCAACCCACATCGAGGATGCGCGGCGCGCGTCCCGCTACATGGAGGTCGGCGATGATGCGGCGAACGAAACTTTCGAGGATGCGCCGCCGCCCGGCGAACCACCAGTGCGCCCCTTCAACTTCGGACATGATCGCATAGGTGTGCTGCTCCATCTCTCGCGGCAGCCCAGCGCCCGTCCGTTTCACTTCACTCCCCATCTTCATTCGCCTCGACCCGCCCGAAGCCACGCCAACTGTTTCGGTTGTGCCAACCAACTTGCACCTCGCGCGCGTTAATCGCCTGCCACCACTCCGCAAATTCCGCGCGCGAAATATAAAAGGCCGTCGGCGCAACCAGATGGTCGAAGACGATGGTGTGCTGCTCGCGCCAGCCGAAATCAGCGATAGCTTTCAGGTAGTCATTGTAGAACAAATGCCGCGCCAACGCCGCGCCCCGCGCGCCCCGGTTTAAGGGAGCGTAAACAAGTTTCGTCGCCGCATAGACGAGCGCGGCAGGCAGTTTCGACAAATGCAGGAGCGCGCGGCGACTGATGCGCGAAGTCACCCGCGCACGCACGGGCGACACCCAACGAGTGAGCCACTCATTGTTCTCCGCGCCGTAGACCCACGCCGACAGATGCCCGCCCCTCCTGACGCGCGACGAGAGCGCGACGAACCCCGCGCGCGGATGAGGCAGATGATGCAGCACGCCGACTGAGAATGCGTAATCGAACGCCCGCCGCTTGAGCGGGAGATGGTAAATGTCCGCTTGAATGATGTGCGCGTTCGGCACATCAAGCGTCGCCGCGTAAGCCGTCTCGACCGCTTCGCTCAAGTCCACGCCGACGACCTCGCGTGCGCCCCAACGCGCGGCCAGTTGCGTGTGCCGCCCTTTGCCGCAACCGCCTTCGAGCACGAGTTTGTCCTTGAAGAAGTTCGGCTCGACCGGAGCGATCCAGCCGCGAAATTGTTCGGCGTAGCGTTCATCCGTTTGCGTGAAATGCTGCCACTGCCAGCCGAAGTTCTCCGCCGTCGCCGCCTTCTCCCCCTCGATCTCGCCAGCCTCGACGAAACGCGGCACACCGCGCCGCACCGCGTAACGCCGCGCGCAAACTTGGCATGCTAGCTCCCCTTCCGTTATCTCCGTCCACCCGCCCGCCGCCTCCGTCGCCGCCACGACGGACGCCAACTCGATCTCTGCCTCGCACGCAGGACACGCGAGATATTGCAGCAAACGATCTTTCATAAATAACAAGTGATGAGTGATGAGTGATGAGTGATGAGTCAAAGACAAGGCTTTTGTTTTGACTCATCACTCATCACTCATCACTCATCACTTTCCCTTGTTGAACCATGCGACGAAGCGGCGGATGCCTTCTTCGATCCCGGTCTGCGGGTTGTAGCCGAGCAACGCCCGCGCTTTGGAGATGTCGGCGAAGGTCTGCGGCACGTCGCCGGGCTGCATGGGTTGGCGGTCGATGACGGCCTTGCGTCCGAGTTCCGTTTCCAGCAGCGCGATCAATTCGCGCAGTTCGACGGTGCGCGATTCGCCGAGGTTGATGGCTTCGTAGTTCGTCGCCTTGTAATCAATCGCGGCGCGCACGCCCGCCGTGATGTCTTCGATGTAGGTGTAGTCGCGGCGCGTCGTGCCGTCGCCGTAGACGGGAATGGGTTGACCTAGTGAGATCAACTTCGCAAATTTGTAAATGGCGAGATCAGGACGTTGCCGCGCGCCGTAGACGGTGAAAAAACGCAGGGCGACGCAGCGCAAATCATGTAGGTGGGCGTAAGTGTGGCAGAGCATTTCGCCTGCCGCTTTCGTCGCCGCGTAGGGCGAGATGGGTTGCCGGACGGGATCGTCTTCGCCGAAGGGCACTTTGGCATTGATGCCGTAGACGGACGAAGACGACCCGAAGATGAACTGCCGGATGCGCGTCTCGCGCGCGAGTTCGAGCAGATTGAGCGTGCCCGTGATGTTCGTCTCCGCGTACAGAAACGGCTCGCTCAAAGAAGGGCGCACCCCGGCGCGCGCCGCCAGATGAACGACGCAATCAAACGGCGTGGGGGCGAAAACTTTTTCCAGCGCACGGCGGTCGCGGATGTCCGCTTCGATCAATTCGTAATCGTCGCGTCCGAGATGCGGCGCGACGTTGGCGCGCTTGAGCGACGGCGCGTAGAAATCGTTGAAGTCGTCCACAACCGTCACGCGCCACTCGTTTTCCGCGAGCAGACGCTCGACCAGATGCGAGCCGATGAAGCCAGCTCCTCCCGTCACGAGAATGTTCCGCCGCCGCGTCGTCAATTAATTTTCGCTCCCCCTTTGCGCGCGTAAATCCACAAATGCCAGCCCCAACGCGCGGCCAGTCGTTCCTCCCACGGGCGAGACAACAAGCTGCCGACGAGGGGGAGCCAGCGTTTATTCAGGAAGTGCGTCGCCGTCTCCACTTCGGCGAAGTCTTTGAACAACTCGCACGCTTCCTGCTTCGTGTAGACGCGCGCCAGCGGATTGCCCGCGCCGTCCGTGTTGCGGTTCAAAAATTCGCCGGGCGCGAGATACGCCTGCGCATCCGCCTTGATCCGCGCCGCGTGTTCGCGCAGAGACTCCACCGGCTCGCCCGTCAGACGATGCGCCAGCCGCAAGCCCGACCGCGTTTTGAGCAAATGCGCCCCGGCGCGTCGAAGCAGATTGATATTGACACGATAGTTATAAGAATTGCGATGATACAGCATCACGACCGCCCGACCGCCGGGACGCAACACGCGATGCACCTCCCCGACCGCCCGCGCCGTGTCCGGCGTGTGATGCAGCACGCCGTGCGAATAGACGAGGTCGAAAGAGGCGTCCGCGAAATCCAGGCGCTCCGCGTCAGCCGTGCGAAACTCGCCGGGCAGATCGAAGACCTCGAAACACTTGCGCGCCAGTTCGACCGCCGCCTGCGTCAAATCGACGCCCGTATAGTTTGCGCCCGCCCGCGCAAACTGCGCTCCGTCCGTCCCCAGCCCACACCCGATCTCCAGCACCCGCAAGCCCCGCGCCCGTCCGAACCTGGCCGCCGCCGGAATGTGCCACTCCGTCCCGTAACGATGCTCCGCCACGCGCTCATAAAAAAGCCGCGACCCCGTCGCGGCATCCGTAAACTTTGTCCCGCACGGATTCGCCTGCCAGAAGGCGCGCACCTGCTCTTTCAACTTATTCGGATCGTCGTTCATGAAGAGATTCGGCAAGAGGCAAAGCGCTCTCGCCTGCAACACACCACAGGGCGAAACATTCGCGCCACCTGAAAGAAGAAAAAGTAACATGCCCCGTTCGCGCCCGACAAGCGAGCGGTATTGCCCTTAGTGGGTCAGTTTGAAAGTTGAGACTATTTTATTCTCGCCTGACTTATGACCTGCTCTGCTTATGCCTAAAGGCTCAAGGGGTACAAAGGAGGTCAACCAACTGGCGGCTTTCAATAGTGGAAGCGGGCGAGAGGGAGGGTAAAAATCAGCCCTGTGCTGATGCCGGACCTCCGAAGTGGTGAAAGTCGGCAGTAGATGTAAAATATCGCTAAGAGCGTGTCTGAAAAGTCTCTGCCAGATAAGGGTGGTGGTTCATGTCGCTTCCGTGTCGCAGATCGCCGGAGCGCGGCTTGTGTTGCAAGTGTTGGTGGAGCGGTGGTGGTGGCGGCTCAACTTGATTTGGCTTGACAGCGGTTACCACAACTCACTCGCCGAGTGGATACGCGGAGTCAAGCGGTGGATTGTTGAGCGCACGTTCCGGTGGCTCTCGAAACACCGGCGGCTCTCGAAGGACTATGAAAGTTTGTGCGAGACATCGGAAGCGATGGTTTATGCCGTGATGATTCGCTTGATGCTGGCTCCTCTCGACACTTGATGCACTTTTCAGACACGCTCTGAAAACGGTCTAAATAAGTGTTCGGCTTCTTCGCTTCGTTGTCGTAGAATAAAGCCTTTGGAGGAATGCTTTATGCCAGTCACAACTTTTCAAGGCACGATTGAGAATGGTCAAGTTCGACTCCCGGCAAACATCAACCTGCCGGAGAAGACAAAGGTTTATGTCGTTGTTCCTGACCTCGAACGCACTGCGAGCGGCAAGAAATTTGATTTAGCTGAGATGATTTCGCGGATGCCGCCAGATTATCAAGCGCGTGAAGAGAACTTTGGCGAACCTATCGGGAAGGAAGAATGGTAGATGCCCGTTTATGTTCCCGAAAAAGGCGACTTCATTACGCTGTCCTTTGACCCGCAGTCCGGTCACGAACAAAAAGGTAGAAGACCTGCACTTGTCGTCAGTAATTTCCTTTTCAACAAGGCAACAGGATTAGCTATTGTATGTCCGGTCACAAACACCAATCGCAACATTCCGTTTCATCTGCCTGTACCGAGTTCATCTTCGTTGACAGGCTTTGTCATGGTCGAGCAAGTGAAGTCGGTAGATTTCAACGCTCGCAAGGCGAAGTTTGTCGAACAGTCAGCATCGCAGTTCGTTGAAGATGTAGTCGCGCTGATAGATGTTTGCGTCAAGTAGCTCTCGCGGCTTAGTGTTCTTGCCGAGGCGAAGCCGAACAAGTCCTTGCAGCGGACTTTCATTCCGCTTCGCTTCATGAAAGCCGCTGAAGTCCAGCGTTGGGCGGCAATATTGAGTTCGATGCGGCGATAGATGAACCGCTTAAATCCAAGCGTTATTTTCAACAAAGGAGATTGCCAAATGCAAGGACTTCTGCGAGTCAAAAACCCGATGCAGAACATCATCCCGAACCTCGGATCGGCGGCACTCGTCAGTTTTATCCTCGTGCTGCCGTTCGCGATCCTCGAATCCCTGTTCAATACCGTAAACAAGCAAAATGCTCTCGGCCTTATCGTATTATTTGGCCTATTGTGGCTCTCATCAATGGCGTTCATCGTCATCCTGGCGCCGATAGTGCGGACCGCACTATCGGGAAACAACATCATGGCGAGTCCTATTAATCTTTTGTTCAGAGTCGCTTTATTGGCCTTCATCGCAATGGTATGGGGAGGCATTCTGATTGACCAACTTCCCTGTTTTCTCGGCGTTCCTAACTGCGATTAGATACTTTTCGACTGATGGCGAAGTTCAAGCGTCCTGGATAAGCAGCATTTACACTTTGGTTTGTCGCGGCGACATAGGTTTTAGGTTAAACCGCCGCCCCACAAGTCGCTGGAGATGACGCCTCGATTCCCTGCTTCTCGTGGTTCTTCCTAAAGATCAAGCGGTGGCCTATGTCAGCTCCGGCGTTGGGCGGCTACCTTTTGTTACGAAAACCTTTTTTGAAAGGAGATGAGCCATGAGCACAACTAATCCTGAGATGGAATCTTTGAAAACCCGCCTCAAAGCTATGTGGATGACTGGCGATTTCGGTCAGGTCGCAAAGCATATTGAAACGGGTGCGGAAGAGTTTATCGCCCGCCTTGCGCTCGTGCCGGGCGCATCCTTGCTTGATGTGGCTTGCGGCAGCGGTAATCTGGCGATACCGGCGGCGCGCCTCGGGGCAATCGTCACCGGCGTTGACATCGCCACGAATTTACTTGAACAGGCACGCGCCCGTGCCGAATCCGAAAGCTTGACGATTCAGTTTGACGAAGGCGACGCGGAGGATCTGCCATACGCGGATGCAGCCTTCGATGTGGTCGTGAGTATGTTCGGAGCGATGTTCGCGCCCAGACCCGAACCGGTTGCGGCTGAACTGGTGCGCGTCTGCCAACCCGGTGGACGGATTGCGATGGCGAATTGGACACCGGATGGATTCATCGGCCAGATGTTCAAGACCAGCGGCAAGCATGTGCCGCCACCGCCCAATATGCCTTCGCCTCTCAAATGGGGCGACGAGGAAACCGTGCGCGAACGACTGCGTGATGGAGTTGCGGATTTACAATTAACGCGGCGGATGTGTTCGTTCAAATATCCATTTTCGCCTGCCGAGGTTGTTGAGTTCTTTCGCACGTATTACGGTCCGACGCAACGCGCGTTTGATGCGCTCGACACCAACGGGCAAGCTGCCTTACGAAGCGATTTGGAGCGGCTGTGGGCGGAGCATAATCAAGCAACAGGCAACGCGACGCATGTCGAAGGAGAGTACCTCGAAGTTATCGCAACAAGAAACTAAAGGTCGAAAACATTCTTGAGTCAGCCGCCGCCCAACAACGTCAGGCGCCCGACCGCGAAGAGCGCGGCTTTCATCCGCAGGACGCCGTGCCTGTTTCATTGAATGCGGGGCGGGTGATGCCGGGGGTTGGGCGGCCATCTGAAATTTATGAAAGCAATTCGTTGGGCGAGCAGTGTTAAAAATGCTCTCGTGCGCGGAGTCTTTCCGCCTGAGATGTCGTTTTTCCTTGACCTTCCCTGGCGAAATATTATGCTCTCACCTGAGAAACTCGTCGCTCGCCTCGCCCTCACCTCTACGAGTCAAGTGCGCGAAGTGGAGTTATACCGTGAATTTCAGGAAATCGGAGGCAGTGCCTTAGATCGGTTTCCAATTGAACCTATGGCGTGGGGTCGCTCGCTTTGGCAATGCTGACATCGAAGAGTAATAGTAACTATTGTTGACTTTAGACACAGGCTTGTAAGCGGCTGCGGACGTTGTTTCGACTGTAATGGCTATCAAATTTCTCGCCGCCTCCGGCGTCAGCGGATTCCTGGATTGAACAAGCTTCCTTACCCCTTTGATTCAGGGGACGTGACGAATATGAACAATAAATCGTTGACGTTAGTTAGCGTCGGGCCGGGTTTCAGTAGCGCGTCGAGAGGCGCGAAAAAGTTGTAAGCGTCGTTGCGGCGCAGGAAGTCGCGCGGGTCATATCCGAGTGCGGACGACCGCGCCAGACTTTCGCCCGTGACGACAGCGCCCGCCGCATCCGTCGGCCCGTCGCCGCCATCCGTCGCGAGCGACACGAGCATTGCGCCTTCGACGCCGGCCAGCGGTTCGACCGCGCCGAGGGCTAACTCCTGATTGCGCCCGCCCAACCCGTCGCCGCCGAGCGTGACCGTGGTCTCGCCGCCGAGGACGCAGAGCAGCGGGCCTTCAGCCGCGACGCGCGTTTGCATCTCGCGCGCGATGGCGGCTGCCACCCGACCGACTTCGCGCGCCTCGCCTTCGAGGAAGGTCGTGAGCAGCGTGGGGTTGAAACCGCGCACGCGCGCCGCCGCGACCGCCGCCGTCGCCGCCGTCCGGTTATCGGCGATAATGCTGTTATGAACGCGCGACCAGATCGCATCGTCAGGTTTCGGCGTCTCCGCCGCCTCGCCCGCCATCCCTCGTCGCAGATGCTCGTTCAGGTTCAAGGGCAACTGTCCCCGCAAGCCGTAACGGTCGCCGACGCGCCAGGCGTCCGCGTAGGTGCTCGGGTCAGGCGCGGTCGGGCCGGAGGCGATGATGTCGAGCGGGGAGCCGACCACGTCCGAGACGATGAGTGAAACGGTGCGCGCCGGAGCCGCACGCCGCGCCATGCCGCCTCCGCCTAATTGCGTGCAGTGTTTGCGCAGCGTGTTGACTTCCCTGATCGACGCCCCGCAACGCAGCAGCAGAGCGGTCATGTCACGAATGTCTGCAAGCGAGAGACCCGGCGCGGGCGATGTGAACAGCGCCGACCCGCCGCCGGAGATGAGCGCCAACACAAGGTCGTCTTCCGTCGCCTCGTCCACTAACGCCGCCAGTCTCGATGCCGCCGCGAGGCTGCGTGCGTCCGGCAGGGGGTGCGCGGCTTCATACAACTCGACCGGGCCGATACGCTGACCGGAAGCGGCGAGGTGTCCTTCCTTGACGATGACCACTCCTGCGCTAACCGCATCATCCAAAACTTCGAGGGCGGCTTCGGCCATCGGCGCGCCCGCTTTGCCCGCCCCGACGATGATGACACGCCCGCCCGCTTTCAGGTCGAAGCGTCGCCCGCCTACGAAAAGGGACTGACCATCTCTACGCAACGCCCGCCGCGTTGCCGCCTTCGGGTCAACGGCGACGAGCGCCGCCGCCATGATCGCCGCCGCGTCGCGCCCGTGCGGATGCTTTCGCAAGACATCGTTCATTAACTTATCAACGTCCATCTCTGCGCCCAATTTCCGCTCGCGTTTTGAGTCCCGGCGATGCTCATAAAATTTGCCGGCGCGATTATGTACGCTCACAGTGGAGCGCGCACAATCGCGTCGTAAGCACGCTGTTGCCGCGCCAGTCCCTCAAGGTAACGGGCGTGTCGCTCCTCGTCCGGCATGAACCTCTGGCCGGTTGAGAGCGTCGGCAGCCCTGCGGCGGCGGCGATGTCTTCGATTGCGCCCAATGTTTCTAAAGCCAGAAGGACGGCTCCGCGACTCGAAGCTTCGCGTGCGGGGGCGAGTTGCAACGGGCGCCCAAGCACGTCCGCGAGGATTTGCGCCCATGTGGGCGAAGCCCGGAGCGCGCCGCCCGAAGCGCGTATCTCCGCATCGGGCGCGAACGGCAGGAGCGATTCGGCGATGAGCGCGAAGCGATAGGCCACCGCTTCCATCGCGGCGCGCACGATCTCGACCGGGCGCGTGTGCATCGTCAGACCCAGAATGGCCCCGCGCGCCTGCGCCGACCAGCCCGTGCTGCGTTCGCCCGCCCAGAACGGCAGCACCGTCAATTCGTGCGCGTCCGGTTCCATCGCAGCCAGCGCCGTCTCATCCGTTTCCCCGCCCAGTTTGAATGAGTCGGACAACCATCCGTACAGCCCGCCGCCGTCTGAGAGTGCGCCCCCGACGACCACCCGCCGGTGATCCGCGCGGTAGCACCACAAGGCGTCGGGCAACGCTTCGGCGGGCGGCTCGCCCGCCCACATCACGCGCATCGCGCCCGATGTGCCGATCATCAAACCCGCCGCGCTTGTGTCCGCGCAGCCCGCGCCGATATTGTTGGCCGCGCCGTCGCCTATGGCCGGGAACAGGCGCGCGTCGCGTAACAGCGGCCAACGCCGCGCGTACTCGTCCGTCAGGCGAAACGTCTGGCCCGGTTCGGCGAGCGGCGGCAGTTGGTCCACACTCACGCCGATGATGTCGAGCGCGCCCTCGTCCCACGCGCAGCGGCGCTGGTCCAGCAGGCCCGTGCCCGAAGCCATGGAGACGCTCGCCGCCACCTCGCCGCAAAATCTGAGCGTGAGGAATTCACCGGGCGAGACCCAGCGCGCGACCGCGCCGTACACTTCCGCTTGCTCTTTTCTCAGCCAGAGAAGTTTAGCGGGCCAGTAGCCGGCGTGAAAACGGCAACCCGTGCGCCGGTGCATCTCGCGCTCGTCGCAACATCGCCTGAGAGCTTCGGCTTCGGCGGCGGCGCGTGTGTCGGCCCAACCATAGATGGGCGTCAGAGCGCGGCCTGCCCCATCAATGCCGATGAGACTATGCCAGAAACAGGCGACGGCGACCGCCTCGATCTTTGACACGGGCCAGCGCGCGAGCGATGCGTCAACGACCGACTCGACCTGCTCGATCAACTCTTCGGCATCCGCCTCCGCCCCACCCTAGGGGGGGGGGGGGGGGGGAGCGAAGAAAAGGAGAGGAGGGGCCAAAACGGCCTTCTCCAACCCCACGCAAAAAGACAAGCTAAAGCTCCGAGTTACGGCA
>JBPCIP010000189.1:0-44658 GCA_051006195.1 Pyrinomonadaceae bacterium | reverse complement strand
GCGAGCGTAGGGCGCAGGCCGTCCGGGTCGCGAAGCGCGATTGTTTCGCCCGCCGCCGCTTCGCGCACGCGCGGTGGCAAGCTGTCGAGATCGACTTGCTCGCCGCTCAAAGTGAAAGCGCGTTCGATGGCGTTCTGTAATTCGCGGACGTTGCCCGGCCAGCGATAGTTGATGAGCGCGGACATGGCCCCGGGTTGGATGGCCTTCTCCGCCTGTCCCTGTTCGTGCGCCGTGCGCGTGATGAAATGGCGGACGAGGAGCGGGATGTCTTCGCGCCGTTCGCGAAGCGGCGGCAGGTGAATCTCAATTACGTTCAAGCGGTAGAACAAATCCTCGCGAAAGCGTCCCGCGCCGACCTCCCGTTCGAGATCACGATTCGTCGCGCAGATAATGCGCGCATCGAAACTGACGGGCGTGGTCGCGCCGACGGGCAAGACTTCATGTTCCTGCACGGCGCGCAGAAGTCTGACCTGCATGGCGGGGCTGATCTCGCCGATCTCGTCGAGAAAGACCGTGCCGCCTTCCGCCACGCGCAGGAGTCCGGGCTTATTCGCGGTCGCGCCCGTGAACGCGCCCTTCGTATGGCCGAAGAGTTCCGATTCGAGAAGCGTTTCAGGGAGCGCGCCGCAATTGATCGCGATGAAAGGCCGCTCGGCGCGCGCACTGTGATGATGAATGGCACGCGCGATGAGTTCCTTACCCGTGCCCGATTCGCCTTCGACGAGAATGTTGGTGTTCGTCGTCGCCACTTTTTCGACGAGGCGAAAGACGGATTGCAACGCCTCGGACGTGCCGATGATCTCGGAGAAACTGTAACGACGTTCGAGTTCGCGACGCAGGGCGCGGTTCTCGCGAAAGAGTTCGCGCTGGCGGATGGCGTTCTTAACGGATTGCAACAAATCTTCATTGACGAAAGGCTTCGTGACATAATCGTATGCGCCTTTGCGCAGCGCCGCGATGGCTGAATCAACGGATGAGTAAGCGGTCATCACGATGACGAGGGCTTCGCCGTCAATGTCCTTGATGCGGTCGAGCAAGGCGAGTCCGTCCATGCCCGCCATGCGGATGTCGGTGAGCGTGACGGCGACATCCTCGGCGGCGAAACGCTCCAAAGCCTCTTCGGCGTTCGCCGCCGCCGCGACGCGATAACCCGCTTCTTCGAGCAAGCCGGAAAGAATGACGCGCATCAAGTCTTCGTCCTCAGCGATTAAAATCAGCGGTGATGTGTTCATGAGCAGTTAGATACAGACGGAATTGGCAACGAAACGCGCATACATGTGCCGCGACCGTTGTTCGGGGCGACTTCGATGCGACCGTTGTGCGCCGTGATGATGCCGTAGCAGACGGAGAGGCCGAGTCCCGTGCCTGCGCCTGCGGGTTTGGTGGTATAGAAGGGATCGAAGATACGCGCGCGATGTTCGAGCGCGATGCCTTGTCCGGTGTCTGCGATCTCGATCAGGAGTTCGTTGGTCGAATCGCGGTAGCTGGTGGTGACGCTCAGGTCGCCGCCGCCGGGCATCGCATCGCGGGCGTTGAGCAGCAGGTTGAGGAAGACCTGTTGCAGTTGGTCGGCATCGGCGGAGACGAGCGGCGCGGCTTCGTCGTAGCGAGTCGTCAGACGGAGTCGCTTGAAATCTTTGTCGAAACTGGCGAGGCGGATGCTGGCGTCGAGCGTGCGCGCTACGTCGAGCGGAACGCGTGCGGGCGGACGCGCGCGGGCGAAATCCATCATGTCGCGCAGAACCTGTGTGATGCGCGCGATCTGCGTGGAGATGAGGCGCAGCATCTCGCGCGTCTCCGCGCTCTGCCGGTCGTGATCGTTTGCGGGGACGGCAGCGCGCGTTTGTAGAATTTGAACCAGCGATGAGATGGAGGCCAGCGGGTTGTTGACTTCGTGGGCGACGCCGGCGGCGAGCGTTCCGGCGGCGGCGAGTTTTTCGGTGCGGATGAGTTGTTCGTTGAGCGAGCGCAGGTGTTCGATATCGCTCGCCATTTTGCGGCTCATCTCGTTGAAAGAGGCGGCGAGCAGTCCGACCTCGTCGTTCGCGCTGCCGACTTCGATCTCCGTCCCATATGCGCCGCCCGCCACCTCGACCGCCGCTTCCGTCAGACGCCGGAGCGGGCGCGAGATGATGCGGATGACGAGCGCGACGAGGAGCAGATTCGGCACCAGCGCGCTGACGATGCTGAAGACCAGATAGCGACGCCACGCCTCCGATGTGCCCGCGCCGAAACTCCACCAGACAATCGGAATTTGCAGGATCATAAAACTCAACACGGCGACCGCCGCAATCGAGAGGGCGACTTTGTAGGCGATGGGAAAGAGGCGAAATTGATCGAGGGCGGATTGCAGCGAGAAGAGTTTGAAATTGGAGATCGCGTAAGCGTAGACGAGCACGCCGGGGAGGACGAAGACCGCGCTGTAGGGGAGTAGGACGTAGCTGCCGGCGAGCGGGAGCAGGGTGGTGGCGAGCGTCGTGAGCGCGCCCGTCAGCGCGAGCGCCCAGAGGATCGCGCCGAGTTGTTGTCCCCAGAGTTGGCCGCGATAGCGTCTGTATTTGTTGAAGAGAAGCGCGCAGCCGTAGCCGAAGAGGATGAAGATGTAGATGCCGAAGGCGTAGGCGAGCGGCCTCAGTTCGACGACGAATTGCTGACCCGCGAAGCGCGCGTCCTGCCACATCAAGTTGGCGAGCGTCGCGGGCAGGAAGATTGCGCCCGGCGCAAAGAGGATGGCGGCGCGCTGATAAGGCACGCCCCGGTTTTCCGGGAAGAGCCACGCGAAGACGACGAGCGAATATTGCAGCGCGAGCGCGATAATGAAACTCGCGTTCGCCCACCACATCGCCGAACCCGCGCGCGCGCCAAATTCCCACAGCATGATGTCCTTCACCGTCCACAACGCGAGGCAGAGCACGAACGCTGCGAAGGTCTGGTGCGTGCGGCTGCGCGGCGCGGCCACGAAAACGTAGAAGCCGAGCAGCACGAGCAGGAACAGCGAGAGCAACAGGAGCAGGAGGAGCATGGCAAAGGTGTCAGTGGCCGGCTGTTAGTGCGAGGCAAGTAGGGGTCTGAAGATTTGAATGAACAACTGACAAGGAACAACTGACAACGAATAATTTTATTACGGATAAATGTACGGGCTAAGGATCAAGGCCGTGATGGCTAAGACTATACCGGACGCGAGCGGCCAGAAATGGCGCGCATCAATCATACCACCACGCGCCGTGAGACGGTGAAGCGGCGTGAACAGCGCGAAGGCTAGCAGTCCGACCGGCAGCGCACAGGCCAGACCGAACAACGCGCCGATGAGAAAGCATAGCGCGCCGCCCGCCGCGCCCGTTGCGGCTGCCCAGATGAAGCCCGCTTCAAGCGACTGAACCAGCATCACGTTCCATGTCTCGCGTTCAGCTTCGTCAATCGTTTTGCCAACTTTTGCACCCATATGTTTCCCGACCACAACGCAGGCGATGAGCATGGGCAAGCACGGCAGTAAAACCAACGTAGCTTCTGAAGCGTTGAGGCCGGAGGCGAAGAGCCTGTAAAAGATCGCGGCGGGCGGGAACGTGCCGAGCAACATGCCGAACAAAGCGTAAGCCTCCTGTGTCGGGATGGGGCTGCGTAGCAAGAGCATCTGTTCCTCTTCGCGCGGGTGGCGAAAGATACGTGCCCGGCGCTGCTCCTCTGCGTTCCAGCGGGCGAGCCAGTTTAGCCGTGCGTCCTGCTCGTTTGCGAATTGGACGGGAGTAAATGTTGGTTTGATTGCTGGATAGAAATCAGACATGAATTGTCTCCGACAGAGTCGGCGAGCGACCCCGGTTGAATGAAAGATTTTGGGGCGTCTTGCGCACAGAGAGTTTCGACATCGCGCAGGCTGGCACAGGCGGCATCAAGCAAACGCGCGACGCTCATCGTGGCGCGCTCGTCTTCGAGCAGGGAGAGCAGGTCGATGGCGCGTGCGTAAGCTTCGAGCAGAGCGGCAAACAACGAACGCGCCGCGATGAAATCAATTATTCGTCCCGTTTGCGCTCCGGGCATGCCCTCTCGCAGCGCGGCGAGGGCATGCAGGAGTGCGAGACGCGACGCAGCCTGATGCGCCTTGAGGCGCGCGGTGTGACGGCGTTGGAGGCAACGACCGGCGACGAACAGGTCTTCGCCTTCGCGCCCGGCGAGACGGCACAGTTCGATCTCGCGCGGTGATGGCGGCGCATCCTGTTTTATCTCCGCGACAGCCAGCGTCAGACCAACATGGCGTTCGACAGATGCGATTGTTTCGCGCGTCGTCTGCCGCAACGATTCCCCCTCCAAGCCGAACGCTTCCCGCGCGAAGTCTTCCATGCGGTACAGGACGGAGAGTAATGCGCGTTGTGCGTTATCTATCTGGCGTTCGCGGGGCAGTACGACTTTCTGCGTCGTCGCGTTTGGTAGAGGCCGATTCAAACTTTTTCTCATGAGAGTCGTGCGCGCAAGCAGTGCGAGCGGCCACAGCAAGGCCGCGCACGCGGCGTTCAATAGTGCGCGCGGGCGCGCAATGTGTGTGGGTTGGCAGAAATAACCGGCGACGCCGAAGGGAGCGGCGGTCGCAAGGTACAGGATGATGAGTTCACTTAAACGCATGGCGAGATTTGAGAGGGCAATGAACATGCCAGCGTGCGACGAAACTCTCACAGAGTGGGCGGGTCATCTTTACATTCGTTCATAGCAATCAGGTTAGATGTTCTTGATGGGAGCGGAGAGGAGATTGCGAGTCGTCGTTTGTGTCCTGTGGCTTTTGGCAAAGCGCGCGAGTCGCCGGGTCTTATTGGCATTCTGCAAAGCGTGCGAGTCGAGGCGCAGGTGTTCCAAAGCGTATCAGAAAAAGTCGCCAGTGCGAGTTGAGTGAACGATTGAGAAACCAGGAGGCAGGCGACTCCGCGTGACAATCAAGTTTTTACAATAGTTGCGTTCACGAGAAACGCACTTGTAACGCCGCAAAAATGGTGATTGCGGTTACTTCTTGCCTGTGAAGTGAAGCAATGTGATTGCCTTTAAAATTGTGGCCTTCTATTTGCTTTACATGCCAGAAAGTTCTGAACTTCTTGCGATAAGCGAACAAAGTGGAACTTTTCTGACGCCGCAAGCGTCTAATGTGAAGAAATAAATAAATGACAAGCAGGTGATAGCAATCATGACGACGACGAACAAATCCATTAAGATCATCAAACGTGCAGAACGCGCCGCGCAGGAAGCCGCTGCCAGCGCCGAGATCGAACCGAAGAAGACTGCTCATGAAGCGGCACGCGACGTGGTGGCAACCGTCTCGGAGTGGGTGAATGAATTTCAACAGAAGCGTCGCACAGAAACTGCGCACGCGCTGAAGACGCTCTTCGCCGATACTGCCGCGCAACCGAGCAAAGCATAAAATTTCCGACAACCGGAGTGAATTTCCTTGCGCCAATGCCGTCTCGTTTGAGACGGCATTGGCGCAAATTCTTTAATGGACTGCTCAAATGTCGTCGCTTTTTTGTCCTGCTCACAACGAATGCATTTCAAGCGTCTTTTCCACTATTGACATGGGACGGTGGCACGCGTAGCATCGCGCCACATTCCCGAAAAGAGGCTTGCTCACACTATGTCATCAAATTCCAAGAAGCCGTCGAAGAAGCCCATTGAACGCCCTCTCTATGACACCATCCGCAAGCCCCTCGCACCGCCCGGACATCCTCTCAGTCGCGCCAAACCGGAGGAGCGCGCCCATCCCGCCGAACGAAAAGTCAAACATAAACGGCGCGCCGGTGAAGAAGGCTAAATCCTGTTCAGTATCAGTGAATCAGGTTTCGATTCTTCGGCTTAGTCTTCATCTGCGAGTGCGATCATCGCAAACAACGGACAACCGACCACGGACAAGTGATAGGTTACTACGTTAAAAAATTTTGCTTTTCAATCTCGCCGGTTCGTGCTTAATATAAGCCTGCTCGTAGACTTTCCATATTTTGCCGCCGCGCTCGACGCCCACGCCTCTATTCGTGTGCCGACATTCGCGCGGCTCTTATGATGTATTTTTGAGGAGGCTGATTTATGACTTATACTGTGTGCGAACCCTGCTTTGGCTGCCGTTATACGGATTGCGCGTTGGTCTGTCCCGTCGAAGCTTTTCATCTCGACGATGAGATGAAGGCACTGGTTATTAATCCGGAGACGTGTATTGATTGCGATGCGTGCGTGCCGGAATGCCCCGTCGAAGCCATTTTCCCCGAAGATAAAGTGCCGGAAGAATGGGCGCACTATACGCAGATCAACGCTGACAGGTCATTGAACGCGGGGCTGCCGATTCAAAGCGAAAAACTCGACCCCTTATGCTGATGCGTGACAAGAGCACAATGCCGGCTGCGAGCACATGGCACCCAAGACGGCGCGCAAGTCTCCACCCGCACGCAGAATCTTGCGCCACATCAACTCTCCGGGACTAAAGGCGAAGAGACTGGCAAGCGACGGAGCACGCGCGAAATGAGAAGCAGGGTCAAACGTTTGTTAGGCGGTCTTGCCTTTGCAGCTTGCGGCTTGGGCGCGACGGCGCTGTTGAAGAGAAAAAGAAGGGCGCGCGAGGGAGCCGCGAAGAGTGTGAACCGAGAGCATGGTCTTGATAAATGGGCATGCCCCGGCATGAGCGTCGCCTTCCGCGCCGAATTGATGCCGGGACGCGACCGCACCGCCCGTACCTTTCGAGTCGCGGAGTTGTTGCCCAGCGGTCGCGTCCGTTTGGCAGACTTTGCGGGCGAACACACCGAGCATGAGTTTGAAGAGTTGCGTTGATAGGCCATAGTTCGGCGGTTGTAAACGAAGCCGGAAGGTGAAACGAAGATGTCGCAGGCGAGAATCGAAGCCTTGCAGACGATGGCCGCCCAGCAACCCGATCAAGAGATGGTCTGGTATGGGCTGGCGAACGAGTACGTCAAGCTTGAGCGTTGGAGTGAGGCGGCGGATGCCTTACGCCGCGTCGTGGAACTCAACGCCGACTTTACGGCGGCTTATCAAATGCTCGGCACGGCTTTGCTGAATCAGGGGCAGCGCGAGGAAGCGCGCCGCGTGTGGGGGGAAGGAATTAGGGTGGCTGACCGCACGGGCGCGTGGAAGGCTCGACAGCACATGGAAGGTCTCAGAGCAGGTTCGGCAGAGTCAACGAAAGGCGAGAAGTTTTGTGAGTGATTAGGTAAAGAGGCCGGGATGATGTCCCCGCCCGCACAAAATTTAATTCCAACCATCAACACGCGCGTGGGCCGCTTCGAACTGAAGCGGCTTTCGCTTTTCACCACTCGTATTCGCGTCCCGGTTGCATGGCGGAGAGGCCGTCGATGCCGAGCGCATCAATCTCCTGGACGATTGTTTCGCGGTACGAAGGCTTGAGATGAACGGCCAGCACGTCGAAACGATGATGCTTGATTTTACGCAGTTCTCCGGCGACTCCTGCGGGTGTGAGATGGCCGGAGACTTCCGCGAGTTTCTCCATCGCGTTCGGGAACGACGATTCGATGAAGAGCGCGGCGATATTCGGCATCGCATTGATAACTTGCCAGAACTCCTTAGTCGCAGCCGTGTCGGAACTGAACGCGACGGTCGTCGTCCCATCCGAGACGACGAGGCCGACGGTCGGGACGATATGGTTGACGGTTACGGCGGTAATGCTCAGGTGCGCCACCTGAAACTTTTCATTGGTGCGAAAAGGCACGTACTCCATCACGGGGCAATTGTCATTCTTCAGTTGGGAGAAGCGCGGATAGACCGTCCAGTTGAAGACATCGCGTTCGAGCAACGCGATCACCTCTTCAGTCGCATGCACGCGCACTGGTTCGGTCAGCAAGGCGAAGTGATCGTCGATGAAGATAGGCAAGGTCGCCATGTGATCCATGTGCGGGTGCGTGACGATGACATCGCGGACGCTTTCATGTTGCGCGTCCGTGAGCGCAAGGGCGATGCTTCCAGCGTCGATGGCGACACGGTCGTCGATGAGGAAACAGGTGAGCCGCTGTTCAAGCGTGGCACGGCCCCGTCGGTCGAAGGTGCTGGGAAGAAGTTGGATTTTCACGGGGGAAGTTCCGGGTTAAATTGCGTTCTTCGTTTGTATGAGATGCCGAACTGCCTGGACGTGTGCCAGGCGCGATAGCCGCCATTGGTCAAAGCCGTCAAAGATCTGCCCATACTCTCTCAACAATGGGAGATGGGAGCGGAGATAACCGCGATATAGAAATAATTTACCCTTTCCCTCAATAATTCGATGACGGTGGCGCTCCTAATCGAATTGATTCGGCGTGGCGATAAAAAAAACGCCGCAACCGTACCCTCAAGTAAAGATAATTACGAGCGTCAACAAAGATTCGGATTCATAGCGGTCGAGCCAGAGCACGAGGGCCGACGTAAGCCGAGACGGGAAGCGTCACGGCGCGAAGCCGATGAGTAGAGTGAAACGAGGCCTATTTCTCTCCCGGTCTTGAGCGGTAGACGAACCCGATGCAGAGAGCGCAAGTAAGTAAAGCAAATGCGCTCATGGCCGTCCAACGCAAAAGGCTGCAACGCGAACGCGGCGCAACGAAAGGCGCGCCGCGCAGTGGGAGAGAGATGGTTGATACCTTTCATCAGACATACTCGAGGGCTCGACTTCCTTCCGCTCAGTCGAGCCAGAGAGTGAGCATAAACACTACCAGCATCAGGAAGGCCAACAGCAGGACAAAGCCGAGACCAAATTTCGCGAAGGCGGATTTACGCTCTCCGCTTGGTTGCGCGTCGAACTGAGGGGGTGTGGCGGGGGGATGCGCGATGGGGGTGGCTTTTTTGTTGACGGGTGGAGCGGCTGTCATCGCTGGAGGCGTTGGTGTTGACACCACAGGCGCCGGTGTTTGCACTGGAGGCGTCGGTGTTCGCACTGGAGGCGCAGGTGTTTGCGCAGATTTCTTAGGCGGCACGATCATGGTGGCACTGAAATCCGGCAGTTCCGACTCGGGTCTCACCATCGAAGGATTCATCGGAGAGCCGCAGTTATGGCAAAATGCCTTTTCTTCATCTACGGACGCGCTGCATTTGGGACAGTTAACCATTGATTTTAGATTCCGTGGTTGTAACATTAAAACGCACTCAATCTCCATCTGTGACACGGTGGAAACTTATTGCTGCGCGTTGTTTAAGAAGCAGGGATAATTGAGCCGGAGCCATCCAAAGTAAATGGCGCAAGCCATGTTCGTCAACGCGCGCCAGTATAAACAGATTTGCGCCCTACTGCCAGTCTAATTTTCAAGCAGGGGAGGATGACTTCAAGCCTGCCCGCGGCGTGTCGAGTGTTGACAGACAGAGTTGAAAAGGTGACTATTCTGTTCGTTTCAGGTTGGTCGGCGGTTCGCGCCGTTGCTAGTTGTCAGGCTCAGGTTAAGGCCTGAGCGCCGGTGAGCCGGATGACGGCAGTGCGACTCGCCCGTTTCCCGCGGCTTCGGAGAGAAGGCTTGGCCATCGAATCGGCAAATTACGTTAACGGTAATCGCAACGCACGCATTGCCACAGGTCAGACGCGCAAGCGTCCGCTTGCCAAACCACGCATGCCCTCTGCTAACGGGTTCACGCTGGCGGCTGTCGTGATGGCCCTGTTTGTCTTTGTTGGATTATGGGGGCTCCTCTCCAGTAACGGCGATGAAGCGCCGTGGTTGCCTGCCGGATTAATCGCCAGCCTCGTGCTGCTGGTCGCGATGGCCGCGCGTGAGGTGGTGATGCGGCGCGCGTGGGTGCGGTACACCCGCGAATTGGAAATGCAGATGGGCAGCGAGAGCGGGCAAGTAACTGCGGCGGGTGCGCGCCCCGTCAATCTTGTGCGGATAGCGACTGGGCGGTCGGCGGCGACATCGCTTCGCAGCTTGCAGCAGCGTCTCGCCAAGGCCGACGAGGTGGGCGCGCAACGGCCCGAAGCTCATCTGGAAGCCTATCGCTTGTGCGAGCAATATTTGATAGGTACGGAAGACGCAATGCGCGCGAAGGGCGCGACAACGGATGTGCGGATCGCCCTGCGCGCGGGGCAGGAGCGCGTGCGTATGCTGCAAAAACACCATCTCCTGGCCTGGGCGCGCCGTGAGGCCCAACGCCTCACTCACGAAGCGCAGCGGCGGGTGAGTGTCTCCGACAAGATCGAGACGGCGATGCGCGCCATCGATATCATCGACGACGCATGGCACATCTACCCGGATGAGCCGAAGCTGCGCGATTCATCTCTGGCCGTGCGTAATTTCATCGCCACTGTGAAGGTGGCGCATTGGGTGGAACTCGCCGAACGAGCGGCTTTTCGCGGACGCCACGCGCGCGCCGTCGCGCGTTACCGCGACGCGCTTTTTTATCTCTCTCGCGCTGAGATGAGCACGGAGGTGCGCGAAGAGGCCGCCAGCCGGATTAACCGCGAGATCGAAATGCTACGGGCGCATCTGGCGGTGAACGATTCGAACGAACAGGCAACCCGGCGCGCCGCTAAGAATAAGCAATAACATGGGGCGGCGATAACTCTCCGAGGCGTCCTCGCAGCTCTTAACGGGTGATGGGAATGCGTGCTTCACGCCGGTTCAACGGCTGATTGGTATTTCATCTCTTCTATGCGACAATCAGCTCTATTCAACGGGTTTATACATCGATGAGGGAGGCGGACGACGTTAAATCCTTACTTTCGGAGAAATTAAGATTTCACGTCAAGGCAGCCCTTTAACTTCTTTTACACATCTATAATTCTCCCCACGAATGTAAGAAACCATCAGTGCGTGTTCTGCCCAAGCGAAACATATAAGTGACGGGAAATAAAATCATGAAAGTCACCAGAGCCTTACTTCTGTTCACCCTTATTTGCTCTTCCTGCGCCCTCCCGCTTCTGGCTCAACAGCCCCAGGAGGGGGCAGCGGCGCAGCAAGTCAGCACGCCGACTAATTCGGGCGCGGCGAACAGCACGATGACACTGCGCCGGGAGTATCTGCTTGGTCCCAACGATGTGGTTGAACTGAGAGTGTTCGGCGAACCGCAGTTTGATGGGGCGTTCACGGTGGATGGTGAAGGCAATCTCGTGGTGCCCTTCGTCGAGCAACCGATCACCGTGCAGTGCCGGGGCGTCAAAGCGGTTCAAAAAGATGTCGTGGATTCGCTGGCGAAGTTTCTCCAAAATCCGCGCATCTACATGAGCGTTAAAGAAGAGAGAAGCAGGCCGCCCGCCACCGTCTACGGCGCGGTGCGCACGCCCGCGCGTTACGAGATGCACCGCTCGGCGCGACTGTTAGAACTTTTGTCACAGAGCGGCGGCGTGACGGAGCAACAAAGCGGCACGATTCAAATTTTTCACACGCACCCGGTTCTCTGTCCCGAACCGGAACAGATGCAAGTGGCCGCGCAAGTTGAAAGCAGCGCGGATACGCTCGGGGTGCCGTTCAGCGTCTACCGGGTTGAAGACCTCAAACAGGGCAAAAGCGAGGCCAACCCTTACATCAATCCCGGCGACGTGATCTACGTGGCCGAAGCCTCGCCAATTTACATTACCGGCAATGTCGTGCAGCCGGCCAACATTTACCTGCGCGAGCAGATGACGCTCTCACGCGCGCTGGCTATCGTCGGCGGCCCGCGAAACGCCAAAGAAGACAAGGTGCGCATTTATCGCCAGAAGCCGGGGATGATGAAACAGGAAGTCGTTACGGTGGATTACAAAGCGATCAAACAGGGGAAGGCGGAGGATGTGCTGCTGCAACCCTACGACGTGATCGAAGTGCCGGAGAGAGGTAAGTTCGATGCGAAGAACATTCCCAGCACGCTCCTCAATTTCGCTCTGGGGGCAGGGTCTAATTTCGCTACCCAGGCTCCGCTTCGTATTCTCTATTAAGGGCGGTTGGAGTGGTAAATCAAGAGGTTGATGGCGGCTTGCGAATTAGCCGCCGTTTGTCAGAACGACGAAGCCTTGCGCCGTTCCCAAGTGGCCTGATGCCGGATCGTCCTTTCGTTTCGCAACTTTAATTTCAGTCAGGAGATAAAAGATGGTTCGGAAAACGGCAACGGGCGTGCGCCAAAGCAACCGCCGGACAACACTGATCTGGATCGCCGTCACAGCGGCGATTATCATCGGCCTTATTTGGAAGGAGCAGATCGCTCTGCTCTACGTGCTCGCCACACTGAGCGTGACGGCGTTGCTAATCGTGGTGGCGCAGGCCGACCTCGGCGGGGCGCGACGACCCCTCACGGAGCCTGCACCGAATGACGACTCAGCAGTTGTCGGCGACGGATTAGGCGCGTCCGCCGTGGCCGCACGCCAGACCCGGCAGCGTTAACGCGATAGTTCACGAATGCGACCTGCGTGGAAACACGACGAAAAGCACAAATGCGGTCAGTTCAAGCTGAGTTGAACTGACCGCATTTGTGCTTTTCGCCCTGGTTGATACAGTGCAGGGGCGAAAAACTTGAAGACTGGGTAAACTCGCTCGTGGTGGAAAGGGCGCGCGAGCGTCGCTTTTCTTCACACTTCCAGTTACAACGCGAACCCGGCTTTCACGCGCTCAACTTGATCTCTTCTTTGACTTCCCGCACATCCTTGGCAACGCTTTTGACCTGCTCGTCCATATCCTTCACATCCTCACGCACGGCTTCAACCTCGCCTGTAATATCTTTGACCGCAGCTTCGATTTTGCGCGTCACTTCCTGGGCTTCAGCCGCAACTGCATCTTCCATCACTTGCAAGACTTCGTGTGGTTCGGGCGACACTTTGAGGGCTTGAATTTCAGGATCGGTTTGGTAGTTGAAATGGTCGCTGACTGCACTGAGTTGCTGCGCGATGTGTTCCAGGAGTTCGAGGGTCTTAGCGGCCTTCTGCTCGGCCAGCATGTTGACTTGCAGATCGAGTTCGGAGCGCTTCTCGCTGATTCCCGCCATACGGTTTTGCGAGATAAGCACGAAAGTGGAAAGGAAGATGGCTTCGAGCGAGACGACCATCGTTAATAGGCCGAAGGGGAACGGATCAAACTCGGTGAGGTAGGGCAGTTTAATAAGATTGAGATTAAGCAGAATCCAGAGGCCGAACCAGACTGCATGAAGGTAAACGAAGACCATTGAACCGGAAAAACGTGTGATCAGATCGGAGATGCGTTCCTGCGGTTTGCGTGCGGCCACATCCTTGCGCTGCATGTTGGAGATGGCCATGATATTCTTGCGTATGATCTGGTTTTGGGAAAGAAATTCAGTGCCCATTGAACTTTATTTAGACCTCGCTTAAAGGAAAATTGAAGAACACAAATCCGCGACAGCATGTGCCGGAAGACATTTCCTATTCCATCCGGATACAAACATCGTGCCAAGCGTTCGATGCAAATTTACTGAGAAAACAATGGTAAATAAGGTATCAGCGAATGAGGATTGTCCTTCATTAGTACAGCACTCGCATATTGACATTCCTATGGAATATTGGCATGAGATGAGCTTTTCTGAGGCACGAGGAGCCGTTGAGATGAAACTTTGATAGAGGTGAAAGGAACTACTTGAAGTTGTCATGAATTTGCTGGTATAACTTTAAGTGCGCCCGGAACTACTCCGGCAGACGCAACGATGGCTTTGCCAACATTCCACGGCAATCCGGCATCTAAAAATTAAACTCTTCCTCGCAACCAAATTACGCAGCCACACGGAGTGTCATGTCACGAACGCTTACCTCTTTGCTTCTCTCCGCCTTTATGTTGTGGGCAGCCATGCCCGTTCACAGCTACACCTACCAATTCACTAGTTCATCCGTTCAACTCAAATGGGCGACCAACACCATCAACATCGCGCTTTCAAATTCGCTCAATAATCCCCCGGCCAACATCAAACCCGGCAGCGACGTGGTTGGGGCGGCACGGCGCGCCTTGCGGCGTTGGTCCGATGCCGCCAACATTCAATTCGTCGAAACCTTCACGAATCTGGAGACCGTCAATCCTCCGGGGACACCCGGCGACGGCGTCAACTTGATCACGGTCTCTCCTGCGGCGGTCAACACGAATTTCACTGGCGGGAGATTGGGGCGCATGCGTGTCATCTTCGATGCGAGCACCGGGCGCATTCAGGAATCCGATCTTGCGATCAGCCCTGCGGTTCAGTTTTCGACTGACGGCACGTCCGGCACCTACGATCTGGAATCGACGTTCGTCCACGAACTCGGCCACCTTCTCGGCCTCGACCATTCCGGCGTTATCGGCGCGACCATGCAGCCGCGACAGGGGCAAAATTTTACCGAGCCAGCCTTCACCATGCGCACGCTCTCGGACGACGATCTCGCGGGTATCCGCTCCATCTACGGGGCGCGCGGCCAAATATCCGTCGGGTCGATTGCCGGCCAAGTCAATTACGGGGCGGGCGCGTATGTGTGGGCGGAGAATCTTTTCACGGGGAGAGTCGCGGGCAGCAGCATCACGAGGTCCGACGGCTCGTATCGGATCGACCAAGTGCCTCCCGGCGATTATCGCGTGATGGTGGAGTATCTAGATGACCCAGTCGTGGCGCGGGAAATCTCGAACGCGCCACCTTACAGCGGCATCGGAAGCCAATCCGCGTTTCGCACGACGGAGAGCCAGACGAACGTTGCCGCCGGAACGACTTCGATCCTGAACTTGATCATCACTCTCGGCGAGCCGTCTCTCAACCCGCGCATTCTGGGGCTGAACGGCGTACTGCAAGCCGCGCCGGTGCAACTCGCCGCCGGACGCGTCTATCGTTTCGCGGTCGGCGGCAGTTTCCTTAATAACGTTCCTTTAACCGCTGCGGGCTTGAGCGTGGCTTCGCCTTTCATAAACATCGACCCGGCGAGTTTTACACGCGAGAATCCCGCGAACTATGGTATTACCGAGCCGAATTACGGGATCATCAGTTTCAATCTCGTAATTGCTGACAGCGCAAAATTTGGAGACTACAGTTTGCGTCTGCGTTCTGATGCGGGGGAGGTTGTTTATCTCTCCGGCGCACTCGACATCGATCCCAATACGAATTTCGTCGAGTTGAACCCGCTGGAGAACAACATCTTCTTTGTGCGCCAGCAATACCTGGACTTCCTCTTCCGCGAGCCGGATGCATCCGGGGCCGAGTCGTGGCTCAGAGTGTTGGGTCGTTGCGACGCTAATCTTTCGCCTGACTGTGATCGGATCACGGTCTCATCGGCCTTCTTCCGCTCGCAGGAGTTTCAAATCAAGGGCTTCTTCATCTATCGCTTCTATAGCCTGGCGCTCAAGCGGCAACCTACTTATGCGGAGATTATTCCTGATATGCAATTTGTCACGGGACAGACGGAGGGTGAGGTTTACGCTAAACGTGCCGCTTACTCCAACTCGTTCGTAACGCGTGCGATGTTCCGTGCGGGCTACGATAACCTGACGAACGCCGCTTATGTAGACACGCTGCTCGGTCGCTATGATCTGACCCGGATCAACACGATTGACCCGGCCAACCCTGACACAGGGGCACAAGTGACTTTGACGCGCGATGACTTAGTCAATCGTCTTAACTCCACCACGTTCACGCGGGCGCAAATCCTGCGCGCCATCGCGGAGAGCCAGGAAGTGGCGAGCCGTGAATTTAACCCCGGCTTCGTTGCCATACAATACTTCGGCTACCTCAAGCGCGACGCCGAACCCGCCGGGTTCAATGCGTGGTTGAATTATCTCACCACTCATCCGGGCGACTTCCGCACGATGGTCAATGGCTTCACCAACTCGCAAGAGTATCGCAGCCGTTTCGGCCAACCGTAAAACAAGACCGGAATGTAAAGACACAGGTAAGAAGTGAAGAGGGGGAGCATTGATGGTTCCCCTCTTCACCTCTTCCCCGCCATCTACGCCGTTTCAACCGGCTACCTAGATCGGTTTTCAATTGAACGTATGGCGTGGGACTAACCCAGATCCCTCTGGTTGCTTATCCAGCGGAAGCTGGCTGTTCTTCTATCCATTACACGCAATTGAAAACCAATCTAAATGCCGCCGCCCGTTAACTGGCAACTACGATGCCGTCGCTTGTCACACTGCCGATGACAACGCCGTCACTCATGAGGATGCCATCACTCATGAGAATGCCGTCACTCATCAAGATGCCATCACTCATGAGGATACCATCGCTCATGAGGATACCGTCACTCATCAGGATGCCGGTATTGATCTTGATGCTGTCGCTCATCAAGATGCCGTCACTCATGAGAATGCCATCGCTCATCAAGATGCCGTCGCTCATCAAGATGCCGTCACTCATCAGGATGCCGTCACTCATGAGAATGCCGTCGCTCATCAGGATACCGTCGCTCATGAGGATACCGTCCGACATGAGGATGCCGTCGCCGCGCATGAACGCATCGCTCATCAAGATGCCGTCCGTCAAAATAATGCCGTCGTTAAGCACTAACTTACCGTTACGCACGATGCCGTCCGACATGAGGATGCCGTCCGACATGAGGATGCCGTCCGACATGAGGATGCCGTCGCTCATCAGGATGCCGTCCGACATGAGGATGCCGTCGCTCATCAGGATGCCGTCCGACATGAGAATGCCGTCGCCGTAAATGATGCCGTCGCTCATCAGGATGCCATCGCTCATCAGGATGCCGTTGGAGAGGAGCGGGCTATCGCCGAAGAGGATACCGTTAGAGTAGAGCACCTGGTTGCTGAGCGGGACGCTCTCGCCGCTGATCCGCACCCAACCGCCGAGCGTGGTGAGTGTCTGGTTGGGGCTGAAAATCTTGCTGCCGGCGACCAGTTTGTCGGCATTGGGCACAATGGCGCGAGCCATTTTAACCGCACCTATCGCGTTCGCGAGTCCCGCGCCCTGCGTGAACACTCGTTGTGCTTTGCTCGCAAAAGTTTGGCCGGGGAGCGATTGAGCCGTCCGCATCAAAGTGGCTTTAACGAGTGTCGGCGTGAGCGATTTGTTCGCTTCCAGCATGAGGGCGATGGTGCCGGCAACGACCGGCGCGGAGAAAGACGTGCCGGAATATTTGAAGTAAGCGTTCGGCAACGCGTCGGAAGAGATAGGAGACTGCACGCGGTCGGCATACTCGCTGACCATCGTCGAGTCCGGGTCAATCGCGGCGATGATGCGACGACCGGGAGCGAGCAGGTCGGGCTTGGCGAAACGGTCGTACTGCGTCGGGCCTTTGGAAGACCATTCGGCCACGGTGTCGTCCGTGCGGGTGGTCGTGCCGTGCGAATCCGTGGCGCCGACCGTGATCACGAAAGGGCTGTTGCCGGGACTTTTAATGTTGCCGTAGACGAGACGATGAATCGGCTCGCCTTGCGCGTCGTAGCCCGTCACTTCTTCGGTGCGTCCGGCATTGCCCGCGCTGGCGACCACCACGATGCCTGCCTGCACAGCTTTTGCCACTGCCTGGCAAACCGGGTCGAGGCGATACGACTCAAGCACCGGAGCGCCGAGGCTCATATTGAGCACGCGAATGTTATAGCGTTGCTGATTGAGGATGGCCCAGTTGATGGCTTGCAGCACGTTGCTCGTCTGGCCGACGCCCTGAGCATCCAGCACGCGCAGATCAATCAGGTTGGTGTTGGGCGCGATGCCGGTGGCGTTCGTCGCATAACCGTTTGAGGCCGCGCCGCTGCCCGCGACGACGCTCGCCACGCCGGTGCCGTGTCCGTTCGGGTCGCCAGGCGTGCTGTTGCCTGTGAAATCGACGGCGGTGAGGATGCGCGATTGGTTTTTGCCCTGCTTGAAATCGGGATGAGCCGTGCTGATGCCGCTGTCCATGACGGCGACGGTCACGCCTTTGCCGGTGAGTCCGGGCGTCTTCGACAACCCTGCTGCCACTTCCGTCGCGCCCACCGTGTCGCGCGCCAGGCTCATCTGCGACCTGACGGTGCGGTCGGTCGAGATATAGCCAACGTCCTCGCGCGCCGAGAGACTTTCGAGCGAGTTGAGGGGAACTTCCGCGACGAGCGTATCGAGCGCATCGTAGCTTTGATTGATTGTGCCTTTGGCGTTCGCCACCGCGCTCTGCTGCGCCTGCGTAGGACGACCCTTTGTTTGAATAACGACTCGCACCAGCGTGCCGCTGCTGGTGGCACCGGAAGATTGGAGTTCAGGAGCGACCTTGGATGCTTTGACAGGGTTTTTGCCCTGCCGCGCAACGGGCTTGGCTGATGAAATGGTTAGGGGAACGAGAGAGACAATCGCGAGGGCGATGGCATTGAAGCAGGCTGTGAAACGACGCAACATAATATTTCCCTTCCTTTTGTTGTCTTCGCTGCAACTTCGCAGGTGTAACGCTGAGGGGACAAACAGCTCAAGACATCTATTCAATTTGTTTGTGTTATCAAGATTTAGACCGCTGACAGGTCTAATGCCTGGTGTGGTGAGGAACACCGGCATCCGGCCAAAGAGTGAAGGCCGCGTTACTCCCCGGCCTTTTCCCTGTCAACGATCAGCCTTCTCTAAGTCAATACTTGTGCCACTCTATAGCCATGTTGGATATTTGCCTAACTGAACAAATAATAGAAGTTACCGCACACCTCTTGCTCTGTGCAAATGAACGCAAAAAACCTCAATTTGGATACGCTGTATCCACTTTCTCGTGCTCACACAGCAGAAGCGCGTTTTAGAAGGGAAATGTAGAGACTCAACCGAAATAAAAGAAATGATTATCAGGTATACAGTGGTTATCTAGTATCCACTAGCTGGGGCTTTGCCTCATAACCCCTTCTTGCCCAATAAGTGCTTAAGGTTGCCCAAAAAGTCACTCTTCAAGGTAGGGCTTTGCCTCTGACCAGATGCCGGATAGGTTCAAAGTATCGTGCCTCTTGATCGCGCCTTGAAGTCTCTTATATAAGCGTTCGTCAAATTTGAATACGTCCTCTTTAGGAAAGCCGATGGGCGGGGGCGCAGAGAGACCGGCAGAAAGCCTTTCCAAACCCTTTGCATCTGTGGCGTAAACTACGCGCTCGCCAATATCCCACACCTTTCTCGTCAACGGCACACCCCTAAAAGCCCTTATAAGTATATCTTCGCCTTGCATAGATTTACCTCCATGCAAGTATTTTACATGTGCCAAAAAGCAGTTACAAAAAAAGTCCGGCAACCTATTGACTTGGCACAGGCATGTGCTATAATTCGGCACGTTGGCACACGGCACATATGTTCCGGCACAAAGGAGGCAAAATGAGCAGCACACCTGAAAACGGAAACGGCACAAAAAAGGTGATTCCACCTTATTTGTCACATAAAACCTTCAACAATTTTATAGATGGCTTGCGAACCGGCATACCCGCGCGCATTGATCGTAGCGTTATGTCCTCGCTATCCGGCACAGCGCAAGCACACCTTTTGTACGCCTTAAAGTATTTGAACCTAGTTGATGCGGAAGGCATACCAACGGAGCAGTTAAATCAACTTGCAACGGCGACGGACGCGGAAAAACAAAGGATATTAAGAGAAGTCCTCGTTTCTGCTTATCCTTTTGTTTGCAATGACGGTATTGATCTTGAACGGTGTACGGGTAAGCAGATCGAAGAGGCATTTGCAACTACAGGTGCTTCTAGCGAAACTCTACGTAAATCGCTCGCCTTTTTCCAAGCTACTGCTAAACAAGCCGGAATGAACATCTCCCCCCACATAAAGCGGACACGTAGGGCGCGTGGAACGGGTCAGAGGACGCGCGGCGGCACGGCGAGTACAAGGGGAGGCGTTCAAGGCGTAAACACCGAGCCGCTTCCTCAAAATCCCGCTCCGGTCACGCAGCACCCTACGGGCACAACAAAAACAATCCAGTTGAATACTGGTGGAAGCCTAACGCTCTCACTTGCGGTTAATTTGTTAGAGCTTAAAGGAAAAGATCGTGAGTTTGTCTTTAAGTTGATTGATGAGCTAGATGAATATGAGACGGGAAATTCAGAACAAGCGAGCAGTGAGTGATATTTAAAAGATTGTGGAGAGTGCCCCATGTTCTGGTGAACTTGAAGGGATTCCCATCCTAAGGGCACGCTGTTAGCGCAGCGTTGGGGTTCGATCCCCGCACTCTCCGCATCCTCTTAACTAAGCCCCGCCGGTTGTTGAAGCAACCGACAGGGCTATTAACCACACAGCCGAAGCCATATGATCACGCAAACTCATTATACGCTTCTACTGTGTGACTTCCAACCAAAAACAGGAGTCCACACAATGAACATCCGCGAACAAAAAGGCAAAGAGATTGCCAGCCGCAAAAACATCACACAAGACGGTGACCTCTGGCTCGTCCCTTCACAATCCGGCAAAGGCAAATACAAAGTAGACGCCAACAAGCACACTTGCTCTTGCCCTGATTATGATTTCCGCAAACAGAAGTGCAAGCACATCTACGCCGTCGAAGAGACGATAGAGCGCACCCAGACCGTTGTTGTCGAAGATGGCAAGACGACCGTAACGGAGACGGTCAAAGTCACTCGCAAGACTTACGCGCAAGTGTGGCCTGCTTATAACAAAGCGCAGACCGAAGAGAAAAGACTTTTCCAGTATCTACTTCACCAGTTATGCAAGGGCGTTGGAGAGCCTTCACAGACGAACGGCAGACCGCGCTTACCCATCGAAGATATGTTGTTTGCGATGGCCTTCAAAGTCTATTCCACTATCTCTTGCCGCCGCTTTATGACGGACTTGAAAGACGCGCACGCGAAAGGCTACATGTCACAACTGCCTTGCTATAACAGCGTGTTCAATTATTTCGAGGACAAGATGCTGACGGATCACCTGCTCATGCTCATCGAAGAAAGCAGTCTGCCTCTGGCTGCGATAGAGCAGGATTTTGCGGTTGACTCTTCCGGCCTTTCGACGGGCGTGTATAAGCGATGGTCTGAGGCGAAGTGGGGTAAGGCGCGGATAGAGTTCGGAGACAAGCTACCGAACGAAGTCAACCGCCGCGACTGGGTAAAGATTCACATCATCTGTGGAGTCAAGACGAACGTGGTTACATCCTGCAAAGTTACGGACGCGCACGGCAGCGACACGAATTATTTTCAACCGCTTGTTGAAGCGACACGGCGCAACACCGTGATGCAGGAAGTCTCTGCGGATAAGGCGTATCTGTCGGGAAAGAATTTAGAGGTCGTAGTTAACGCTCAGGCCATGCCCTACATTCCCTTCAAGGTGAACAACACAGGCAAAGCCCCGAAGTCGAGCGACCTCTTCAAGCGCATGTTTCACTATTTCAGCTACAACCAAGAACGATTCATGCAGCACTATCACAAACGGTCTAACGTCGAAAGCACGTTCCACATGATCAAGAGTAAGTTCGGGGATTCGTTGCGAAGTAAGACGGAGACGGCGCAGATCAATGAGGCGTTGTGCAAGGTGCTGTGTCACAACATCTGTTGCCTTATTCAATCAATGTTTGAGTTGGGATTAAAGCCGAAGTTTTGGAGCGAAGCGGCGTAACAAAATAAGCCCCGCTTGCAATGAATGGGGCTTTACTCTTTGTTATAGATATTAGATGTTCTAACTTATAAAATTTACAATATAAAAAAGAGAACGTGATCGGCTTCTGAATCGCCTTGCCGATCATTTCCCAATTCAACTATAATCTCGTTACATTGTTTCATACGTGAAACAATGTACAACTTATCCCACGCGGCCAGCGTATAAGAGGAATAGGAGGTTATAGTAATGATTGTGAAGCACCATAAAGAAAAGGCATATAACGCTATAACCTATTTTTTGGATCACACTATATTGTGCAACAAAAAGAAAATTTATAAACTGCTCTTTCTTTTAGACTTTGAGCACTTTAACCAAACAGGACGAAACGTTACCGGATATGATTACTTTGCGTGGAAAATGGGGCCAGTACCAACCCAGTTGCACGAGGCTATTGGTTCGCGTGACGATGAACTTCTTGAGTATTTTGACATAGTAGAAGAGGAAGGCAGTAAGCATGGTTTTGACGCAACCTCTTTAAGTCATAAACAGCCGTTTGAAAGTAAATACTTTTCCAAGCGAGAGTTTGCACTGTTAGAGAGCCTCGTAGAGAGGTTTGATATGATGTCCGGCGGCGACATGGAGAGGTTCACACACAGGAAGCATACACCGTGGTATCGCGTGTGGGTTGAAGAAGGCAAGAGACAGGAAAAAATCCCATACGAATACGCGCTTGATGGTCTTGCGGAAGCCGACAAAGAAACCATTTTAGACATCTCTCACGAAAGAAAAGAGTTTCTGGAAAAGTATCAATGAGGCTCGGAACAATCCTTCACGATAAAGAGTTTCAATTTTCCAACGGCTTACCGGGTAACAAACTGGTAATAATTCTATCTACCTTTGGCAAGAACTTTTTAGCTGTCAAAACCACCTCACAGCAACACCGTAAAAACAAGATAAGTGGATGTCAGATTAAGGATAAGCCGCCGAATTTTTATATCCCGAAAAATGATAGCTGGTTTGATGAAGATACATGGGTTGAGTTGGATGAGGTTTATGAACTAGATTTCGATATACTCACTTCAAAGATGGAAAGTAAGATTGCTGCAAGCAAAACCGTCCTCTCAAACGAGCTAATAAAGGGCGTGCTGAATTGTGCAATTGAATCCGAAGATATAGAAGAATTTTACTTGGACTTCCTCAAGAAAACCGTCAAGAAGTTGTAAGCCCCCCCTCTACCTTGTTTGAATCGTTGGGCAACTTCTAATTCCGTTGGGCAAAAGGCTTCTGTTAGGCAAAGCCACTAGCTGGGGCTTTGCCCCTAAAGTCACTTTATGGTCAGACTTTAAAGTCAACATGGAGACTTTATGGTCAAGTGAGGATTCTGACCATAAAGTCCTCACTCGCTACTCCGCGCTAAAGTCCACCTCAATTCCAAGTTCATACATGGATTGGATCACGCAGCACAGGTTATGACGGAGGATTTTGCATAGCACCTCGTTGGTCTGCGCCGTCTCCGTTTTGCTTCTCACGGAATCCCCAAACTTGGACTTGATCATGTGAAAGGTGCTTTCGACGTTTGACCGCTTGTGATAGTGCTGCATAAAGCGGTCTTGGTTATAACTGAAATAGTGAAACATCCGTTTGAACAGGTCGCTCGACTTCGGGCTTTGCTCATAAGTGACTTTTCCGGCGCATTTCAAAATCTTTCCATGCCTTTTCAGGTCTGTAGAGGCCGAACGTATATTTAGCCGAAGCAATAGAGGCGTCCGTCTTGCGAGCCGATGACGATGCGCCCCGCAGCGATGGCGGGAGAGGCGGAGAGCGCCGCGCCCGCCTCGAACTCCCAGAGCTTCGCGCCAGTGTAGAAATCGAGGACGTAGAAACGCCCGTCGTTCGAGCCGACGAAGACTCTACCGCTCGCGAGCGCGGGCGAGGATTCGACACGGGCGCGCGTCTGGAAAGTCCACAAAACTTTGCCCGTGCGCGCGTCGATGCTGTGGACGTATTTGTCGCGCCCACCGAGGACGAGGCGATTCTCGACCGCGCCCGCCGAAGAATAGAAAGGGAACTGCCGTTGCGCGTTGCGGTAACGCCAAAGCATGCGGCGCGCACTCAGATTGACGCCCAACACCTCGTTGTCGAATGTGCCGTAGAAGGCCGCGTTGTTCATCAAAGCGGGCGACGCACCCGTATAAGCGCCCGACACGACCTTGAACATTTCGCGCCCGTCCGCGATGCGAATCGCGCGAAAGACTTCGTCGCAGCCCGCGATGTAGGCGAGGCCGCCCGCGACTCCGGCGGTGGCGTGGACGGGGCCGTCGGTTTCAAATTTCCAGCGCAGCGCGCCGGTGCGGGTGTCGAGACAGTAGAGATGGCCGTCGTAAGAGCCGATGAGAATTACATCGTTCACAGCGACGGGCGAGGATTTGATCTCGCCGCCCGTCTTGAACGTCCATGCGCCGCGCCCGTCGCCCGCGCCCACGGCGTGAACCGTGCCGCCGAGATCGCCGATGTAGACGAGGCCGTTCGCCACCGCAGGCGACGATTCGCCGATGCCTTCTTTGCTGCCAGTGTTATACCGCCAGCGCACCGCGCCGTTGCCGAGATCGAGCGCGGCGAGGATGCCGTTCTGCGCGCCGACGTAGACCGTCCCGTTCGCGATGGCCGCCGAAGATTCGATGCCTTCGCCCGCTTCGTAAGTCCACAGCGGGCGCAAGTTCTTCGGCACATCGGCCTTCGAGACGCCCGTCAAGTGTTGATTGCCACGAAACTGCGTCCAGTTGTTTGCATCAGCCCACTGCTGCTGCGCCGCCGCCGGGAATGGCGTCAGTAAAAACGCCAAAGGTAAAAGCAGGGAGAACAGAGCGCGTGCGGGCATGTTCCGTGTCGAGAAAAATTCTTTGTTCACTTCTTCCATCATCCTTAAACGTTCTGTAGTTGTGGCTGAAAGACGCATCGGTAAAGTTCTGTCGCAGCGGCGGCATCGAACGAGCGCGGGTTGAACGTGCCCGTCCACTGCCGCGACGCCCCTTGTGCGAGCATCTCAATCTCGTCTTGACTGACGCGCATCGTGCCCAAGTCTTCGTCGAGCGCACCCGCCGTTCTCAATTCTTCGAGCCGCGCCGCTAAAGTTTCGCCCGCGTCGCCGTGGTCAATCTTGCGATGCGAGACCAATAACAGTTCTCCGTAGCGCGCGGCGACGACCGGGCTGTTCCAGCGCACGACGTGCGGCAGCAAAAGCGCGATGGCCGCGCCGTGCGTCGTGCCGTAATGCTGCGTCAGGGGATTGGCGCAGGCGTGCGTCGCGCCGAGCATCGAATTCTCAATCGCGACGCCCGCATAGTACGCGCCGAGTTGCATCGCGCCGCGCGCCGCGAGGTCTTGCGGGTAGGCAAGCACGCGCTCGTAGTTGGCTTCGAGCAGCCGCCACGCCCCGCCAGCGAAAACGTCGGAGAGCGCGTTGCGTTTCGTCGTCACATAGCTTTCGACGGCGTGCGCGAGGGCGTCGAATCCGGCGGCAGCGGTGACGCTTCGTGGTTGCGAGACGGTGAGCGCGGGGTCGAGCAGGGCGACGCGAAAAGCGGCTTTTTTATCGCCGCAGGCCATCTTGACGTGCGTGTCGGCGTCGGAGATGAGAGCGTAGGTCTGCGCTTCGCTGCCCGTGCCGGCGGTTGTCGGGACGGCGATCATCGGGAGCATCGGCTTCGCGGCTTTGCCGTAGCCGTGGTAGTCCTGCACCTTGCCGCCGTTCGTCAACAGAAAGTTGATGCCCTTCGCGCAATCAAGTGAACTACCGCCGCCAAGCCCGATGATCGAATCAACTTTGAGCGGCGCGGCGAAACTGCGCCCGCGCTCGCACATCACCGTGTCGGGGTTCACGTCGAACTCGTGGAAGGGAATGACTTCGATGTTTGCCCCCGTCAACACCTCGGAGGCTTCAGAGACGTGGCCGGAAGCGACGAGGCCGCGATCCGCGACGAGCAGCGTGCGCGCGAAGTTGTGTTCACATGCGAGCGCGCCGAGACGCGCGAGCGCACCTGTGCCGAAGACCACGCGCGTGTGCGATTGAAAGTCGAAGGGCTGCATCGCTCGAAACGTTTTCTACTCAGCCTTCTTCTTCGCGGCGATGCCTTCGCCGATGGCATAGACATGGCTTTGCGAGCGCAGGATAAGCAGTCCGTCGGAGATGGCGGGCGTCGCCATCAACGCTTCTCCCATCGGATTGGTCGAGAGCAGTTCGTAAGTCGCTCCGGCTCGGACGACGTACACATCGCCGTCTTCGCTCGCAAAGTAAATTTTGCCGTCCGCCGCGACGGGCGACGCGCTGAAGGTGCTCGGCAAACGGTTCTCATAAACCTGCTTGCCGGTCTTCGCTACAAACACGCGGAGCACCCCGTTGTCGTTGGCGATGTACATCAAATCGCCGTAGATGAGCGGCGTGCCCGTGTAGGAACTGCCGCGACTGGCGCGGTAGGCGAGCGCGGGCGAAGACTCTTCACCTTCTTTGAGCGAAATGTCGCCGCTCGCGCCAGGGCGGATGGCGTAGATAGGGCGACCGCCGGGATAGCCGCCGGTCAAGATGATCAAATCGTTGGCGACGACGGGCGCGGGCATCTTCACCTGCGCGCCATTGTCCGAAAAGCGCCAAAGTTCTTTGCCGGTCAACGGGTCGTAGCCGCGGATAAAGTTGCTCGCGTTCGTGACGAGTTCCACGCGTCCTTTGCCTTCGTAAATCGTTGGGGGACTCCACGAGGGGAGTTCGCCGCGCTCGGTCTTCCACACCTGCTTGCCGTCTTTGAGATTGTAAGCCGCGATGAAAGATTGCTTGTGGTTATCGCACTGGACGATGGCGAGATCACGGTAGATGATCGGGGAAGAGGAATGTCCCCACTCGGAAGTCGGGTCGCCCGCGAGTCCGGGGTTGAGGATGCCGAGGTCTTGCTTCCAGAGCAGCTTGCCCGCCATGTCGTAAGCGTAGAGACCTTCGGAACCCATGAGCGCGACGACGATTTTGCCGTCGGTCGCGGGCGTCGAGTTGGCTTGCGTCGCTTTGACATGACGTTTGGAGCGGGGCACGCCTTCGTAAGCGGTGCGCTCCCAGTTGATCTTGCCCGTTTGTTTATCGAGCGAGTAGATGCGCCACGAATGTTTCACGTCGTCGCGGGCGAGGCCGATGCCTCTGTCCTTCGCCTTGAAATTGGTTTGCGCGTCGCTGCTGACGGCGGTGATGACGAACACGCGGTCGCCCCACACGACCGGACTCGCGTGCGAGAGACCGGGGATGGGAGTCTTCCAGCGGATGTTCTCCGGCTTCGCGGCGTTCCAACTGACGGGCGTTTTCCGCGCGCTGTCCGAGATGCCGGCGGCGTTCGTGCCGCGAAACTGCGGCCAGTTCTGAGCTCGGCCTGCGCCCGCCAAAATAAAGAGACAGAGAAAGGAGAGTAATATCTGTTTCATGGTTTTTTCACCGGTGTTTCTGATTTCTTGACTGGCTCTACGGCGGGCTTCCCTTCGGCGATGGCGAAGAGTTGGTTGCGGTTGGCGATGAAGAGCGTGCCGTTGGCGGGGACGGGCGTCGAGTAGACGGAACTGCCCATGTTGATCTCGCTTAGGATTTTCTTCACCTTGCCTTCCTGCATGATGATCACGTCGCCGTCCTCGTCACCGAGATAGAGTTTGCCGTCGATGATGATGGGCGAACCCCAGACGGCGGCGAACAAATCGTGCGTCCAATAAACCTGTCCGGTCCGGGTGTCGAGCGCGTGCAGGAAGCCGCTGAAGTCGGGGTAATAAATGATGCCGTCTTTGATGGCAGGCGTCGAGACGGAGCGGCGGATTTTGTCGTAGTGCCAGACGAGGCCGGTCTTGGTGATGTCGCCGCGCTTCGTCGGGTCGATGCAGTAGAGATGGCCGACGCCTTCGCCGTGTTCGGGGTCTTGGCCGTTGGCGAGATAAATTTTGTCTTCGTAGATGACGGGCGTCGAGATCACTTCGTTGCGCGTCTTCGGCCAGACGGAATCCTTCGGGTTGGTGTCGAACTCCCAAAGCTTCTTACCCGTCAAAGCCTCGTAGCCGCGTACCCAGCCGTCGCCCTGCGGGAAGACGACCTGATCCACGCCGCCGAGTTTGCCCACGGTCGGCGAAGACCACTGACCATGCAGAATTTTGTCGAACACCGAATTGTCTTCCCAGACGAGTTTGCCGGTCTGCTTGTTGATGGCGATGATGGCCGGGGCTTTCGGCGAGGGGACGTTGACGTGGCTCTCGTCCTGCCCGTTCGACGTGCTCACGTAGATCAAATCGCCGAAGGAGACGGGCGAAGAGTTGGACATGTTGTGCGGGAACGCGCCGACTTCTTCCATCATGTCGAATTTCCAGATGATGTCGGCGTCTTTCTCCCCGGACAGTTTTTCATCCTTGTACGCGCCGTCGTTCTCCTTGTCGCGAAAACCTTCGGTGTCGAGCGCGACGACCTCGCCGCGATTCGTCACGTAGTAGAGAATTTTGCCTTCAACCAGGGGCGACGAGCAGATGCCCTGATACGGCCAATCGTTGACGCGTCCGGCGGCGAGTTTGTCCGAGACGGCTTGCCACAGAAATTCGCCGTCCGATTCGCGAAAGGCCAGCAGGATGCCCTTGTCGCCTTTTACGTTCGGGTCGCGCGCGGGCGTCGCCTCGTTGTTCGTGCCGACGTAGACCTGTCCGCCCGCCACCACCGGGTTGCCGTAGGTCTGCGAGCCGAGCGTGGCCGACCACTTGATGTTCGTCTTCTTCGCCACATCCCAGGTAACGGGCAAGCCCTTCATGTTTGAGACCATGTTGCGGTCGGGTGTGCCGCCCCACATCGGCCAATCGCCGCCCCCGCCCGGATCGGACGCCCGCACAAATTTCACAGGCCAGACCACAGACGCGAGGAGCACGAAGACCAAGACCGCAACCGCAGCCCACGTCGCACGCAACCGACTGAAAACTGAAAACTGAAAACTGAAAACTTTATTTCTCATTTGTTTGCTGTGACCTTCAGGTTATCGAAGAAGACTTCGGCGAGGGCATTGCCGAAGATGCCGGGGCTGCCCTGCCGGTTCGGAAGCGAATCGACGCGCTCGATCATCCATGCGGCGGGTTCCGCTTCGCCCGCCGGCCAGACCTTGCCGCGAGCGCGCACCTTGCCGTCGGGCAAGTTCTCGACCATTAACTTCATGCGATACCAAGCATCCGGCTTCCACACAAAAGGCTGCGTGACGGTGCGCGCGACCTCAGGCTGCCACGGTTCGAGATGAAGAATCTGGCTATTGCCGTAGAGCACGAGCGCATAGCGCTGCGCGATAACTCCGGCGTCGCCCCGCTGCCTGCGCTTCTCGGTCCCGCGCACGTCCGCCTCAATCGTGTAATCCGACAAGTCGGACGCTCCCAGATAAGCGCGGGCGCGGCTCAGGAGCGAAGAGCCTTCGGTCGTTTTGACGAGCACTTTATTGCCGTCCACTTCGCGCACGGTGAATTTCAAAGCGGTGTTGACCCAGGTGGCGGGAAAAGTGTTTGCTGCCAACGCGTCGAAATTTTCGCTCCACGGCAACGGCGGCACGATGCGCACGCGCGCTGCGCCTGTGATGTTGCCGACCGTCGCTTTCACTGATCCGGCCTGCGCCCCGCCGTCCATGCCCGCGATGAACTGCCCGTTCGCCGCCGTCCCCTTTAAGTTATCGAGCGACCACGTCGCGGTCTTCTCTTCACGGATGAAGCGACCTTGTTCATCGAATAGGCGCACGCGGAAGTTAACCTTGTCGCCGGGCTTGATGATGAGTTCGGTCGGAACAACTTGGACATGCGCCGCAGTTCCAGCCGAATTGACGGACTGTGTTGTGATGCTGCGATAGCCATCTGACACTTTCTTTCCGATGGCGTAAAGGTTCGAGTCGGTGGCGAAAAAGACGCGACCATCGGAGACGGCGGCGGAGGCGATGATCGCTTCGGGTTGTTGCTCCGTGCCGAGTTGGTCCTGATCGAGAATCTCACAGCCCGTCGCGGTCGGTTTGAGGATGAAGAACCTGCCGTTCTCCGTACCCACATAGAGTTTGCCGTCGGCGAGAACGGGCGATGCTTTCTGGATCGTGCCGAGGTTTTGCAGCCAGAGTTGCTTGCCGTTATTGAGATCGAAGGCGGCGATGTTCGCTCCGTTATCGACTTGATATAGCCGGTTGCCGTCGATGACCGGAGAAGAGAAGCCGCCCTGCCAGCCAACAGTGCTCCACTTCACCTGCTCCTTTTTGATCTCGCCCTTCGCCGTCGCGTCGAGCGCGGCGATCATGCCCATCTCGTTTGACTCAAGGTTCTCCTCGCTGTGCGTCACAATCGCGAGGTTGTTGTAAACGACCGCGCCGGTGTTGAGGCCGCGTTTGCTGATCTCATACTTCCAGACCGGCTCGCCCGTCTGCGGCTTGAGGGCATAGATGACGCCGTCGCTCGCGCCCTGAATGAGCAGGCGCATACCGTTGATGTCGGCGATGATGGGCGCGGCGTAAGTCGTGTCATATGGGCGTCCGCCCGGCGCGCTGATCCAGACGGTTTGGCCCGTGCGCTTGTCGAAAGCCATGAAGCGGTGCGCGCCGCGCCCGTGCTCGCCCCAGATGAAGGTGACACCGCTCGTGATGACGAGGTCGCCATCGATGATGGGCGAGACAGTGCGCCCGCCGTGCGTCGTGAGCAACCCGAAATCTTCGGCGAGCGAACGCTCCCACAAAACTTTTCCGTCGCCAGAGAGCGAGATGAGCGAGCCGCCGACGCCGAAGACGTAGACGTTGCCCGTCGCCGCATCGCCCACCGGCGACGCCCAGCCGACGCGGTGCGGCGGCACATCGCTCAAATAGACGTTGAAGCGATGCTCCCACAAGAATTTCCCCGTGTCGGCGTTGAAGCACATCACGCGCTCCTGCAACGTCTCGCCTTTGCCCGCCGTGTTCTGGAGATAGATGCGGTCGTTCATCACGATGGGCGCGGAGCGTCCGCCGTAAGGCGCTTTCCACGCGAGGTTCTCCCCGGCGGGCGACCACCTGGCCGGCAGATTCTTTTCGGGCGAGACGCCGTCGCGCGCCGGGCCGCGCCACTCCGTCCAGTCGCCCGCCGAAACAGGCGGCGCGAGCACGAGCGAAAGCGTGAACAGGGCGAGGGCGAAGCGTTTGAAGAGGGGAACGTGCATTGTCAGTATTACCTTGCGCGGCAGTATCGAATTGTAACTCTGCCGAAGAAATACGCAGCCGACAAGTTTAAGTTGCCGGACGCCATAATTTTTCCCTGAAGCCATCATTCAAGCGGCGGACATTATGTCGCGCTTTTTTGAGGCAGGCAAACTTACTCTCGCAACCTTCCGCGACGATGAGACGTAAAACCTACGGCTAAACATTCTGTTCCGTCGGCAAGCCGCGCCGGAGATATCGGCGCAATCCATAAAAGATCGATACACGATCCGAAAAAATGTAAACTTTCGGAAGCCTCCCCGGTCGGCAACTTCTCTCAAGGATGAATCTATGACGCGCCAGAGAAAGTTTTTGTTGTCTTTCCTGCTCCTGTCCACGCTCGACGCTGCCACCACCGCCTACGGGCAAGACCTCAACGAAGAACTGTTCGTCGCCGCCCGCAAAGGCGATGCGGCGACAGTTAAGGCTCTGCTTGAGCGTGGCGTGGACGTGAATACGAAATTTCGTTACGGCGCGACCGCGCTTTCATATGCCGCCGACAAAGGTCATCTGGAAGTGGTCAAAGTGCTGCTCGCACACAAAGCCGACCTCAACGTGAAAGACACGTTCTACGGCGCGACGCCCATTATCTGGGCGGCGCAGAAGAGGCACGCGCAGGTGGTTGAAGCGTTGCTTGAAGGAGGCGCGGAGGGCAGAGATGATGCACTGTTGATCGGCGCAGGCGGCGGCGCGCTGGAACTCGTCAAAGTCGTCTTGAGCAAAGGCGGCCTCAAGGCCGAGACGCTCTCGAACGCGCTCGCCGCCGCCACGCGCGGCAACAACGCGGAGATGATCGAACTGCTCACAAAAGCGGGAGCCGTGCCGCCCCCGAAAGCCGATTTTCAAGTTGATGCCGAGACGCTCAAAAGCTACACGGGCAATTACCGATTAGGCGACGGGCCGATCTTTCCCGTCAACTTGAAGGACGGCAAATTGAACGTAGTCCTGCCGGGGCAATCTTTCACGCTCGGCGCGTTCGACAAAACGAACTTCCGCCCGCTTGAGTTCGATGGTGCCACCATCACTTTCAACGTGGAAGACGGTAAAGTGATGGGCTTCACTTTGAAGCGGGGATCAAACACACAGCTCTACAAGAAAGTTCAAAATTAACCGCTTACCCGTTGTAATTGTTCGTTGTCGGTTGCCGGGTTGAATCTTCAACCCCTGGCGCATGAATCACAAAATAACGGACAACTGACTGCGGACTACGGACAGCCATTTTGAGGTAAACCATGAAACGAATCTTCTCCCTCTGTTTTTGTCTCTGCTTTGTTTTCACCGCGAGCGCGCAGAACTGGCCGCAGTTTCGCGGCGCGCAGGCTTCGGGCGTAGCGTCGGGCGCGGGGAAGACGCCGACAAGTTGGGACGGCGAAAAGTCTGTGGGCGTGCGTTGGAAGACCCCGATCCCCGGCCTCGCGCATTCGAGTCCGGTGATATGGGGCGATAAAGTTTTTCTCACGACGGCAGTGAGCAGTGATCCGAAGGCGGTCTTTCGCAAAGGTTTGTACGGCGATGTCGAGCCGGTCAAGGAAGAGCCGAAACATTCGTGGCGCGTCTATAGTCTGGATAAACGCACGGGCAAAATTCTGTGGGAGCGCACCGCTTACGAAGGCGTGCCGAAAATCAAACGCCACCCGAAAGCGACGCACGCTTCATCGACGCCCGCCACCGACGGCAAACACGTCGTCGCCCTTTTCGGCGCGGAAGGTTTGTATTGTTATGACGCGAACGGCAAACTGCTCTGGAAGCAAGACCTCGGCACGATGGACGCCGGATGGTTCTACGACCCCGATTATCAATGGGGGCACGCCAGTTCGCCGATCATTTACAAGAACCTCGTCATCGTGCAGGCCGACATCCAGAAAAATTCTTTCATCGCCGCCTACGACCTCAGGACGGGCAAACGCATGTGGACCACGCCGCGCGAAGAAATCCCATCGTGGGGCACGCCGACCGTCTATGAAGGCAAGACGCGCGCGGAGTTGATCGCCAACGCGACGAAGTTCATTCGCGGCTACGACCCGCTGACGGGCAAGGAACTGTGGCGACTCGGCGGCAATTCCGAGATCACGACGCCGACTCCGATCATCGCGCACGACCTCATCTACGTGACCGCCGGGTATCGCCCGGTCCAGCCGATTTACGCGATCCGGCTCGGCGCAAGTGGCGACATCAGTTTGAAGGAGAAGCAGGAGACGAACGAGTTCGTCGCGTGGAGCAAGCAGCGCGGCGGCCCTTATATGCCGACGCCGATTGTGTACGGCGACTATTTTTACACTTGCTCGAACAACGGCGTCATCACGGCCTACGACGCGAAGACCGGCGAGCGAATTTATCAACAACGCATCGCGGACAAAGGCGGCGCGTTCACCGCTTCGCCCGTCGCGGCAGACGACAAACTCTATTTCACCAGCGAAGACGGCGAAGTTTTCGTCGTCAAAGCCGGGCCGAAACACGAACTGCTCGCGACCAACCAGATGGGCGAACCGCTGATGGCGACGCCCGCTATCTCTGACGGCATGATCATCGTGCGCGGGCAACATCACCTGTTCGGCATCGGCGAGCAGGCTGCCGCTCCAATGTCGAAGCCGAAAGCCGGAAGGTGAAACTCGCCCGCGTTAGCCGTACATCAACGAATTACACATGGAACAAAAGCCGATGCTGCCGCGTCTAAACAGCATTGGTTTACCCTCTATATGCCGCGCACACCAAGATACCGACTCCTGTTTAGCTTTTCGCCATGTAGAAAGGCAGCCAGAAGCGATCAAGGAATCCGAATCTTGGTGTAGCTTCCATATAGGAGAGAAGGAAACCAAAACATGAAACGATTTTTCGTCGCCCTCGTACTGTCGATCACTATTTGTCTCATCGCAGTTTTCACTTTTAGTACGCCCGCCGTTCGTGCGAAGGGCGCGAACTGGCCGCAGTGGCGCGGCCCGGAAGGGCAGGGCGTCTCGACGGAGACGGGGGTGCCTGTGGAATGGAGCGCGACGAAAAATATTAAGTGGAAGACGCCCATTGCGGGGCGCGGCCATTCGTCGCCGATTGTCTGGGGCAAGCGTATCTTTTTGACGACCGCGCTCGACGGCGAAATCATTCCCGGCGCGAAAGCGGGCGTCACACACAAGATGCCGGACGGGTCTGATTTCGTCCACCCGGACGCGGTGGGCGCGGATCGCAAGCACACGTTCAAAGTGCTGTGCCTTGACCGCGAGACGGGAAAAATGCTGTGGGAACGCGTGGCTTACGAGGGCGCGGTTTATGACAGCAGCCACAAGAAGGCCAGCTTCGCTTCTTCGACGCCCGCCACCGACGGCAAGTATGTCTTCGCCTTCTTCGGCGCGGAAGGTTTATACGCTTACGACTACAACGGCAAGCTGCTCTGGAAACAGAACCTCGGCAAACTCGGCTCGGCCAGCGTCGGGTACGGGGCGTCGCCCGTGCTCCACGAGAATCTGGTCATCATGCAGTGCGACGAAAGCGGCGGCAATTCATTCATTGCGGCCTTCGATAAGAAGACGGGCAGAGAGGCGTGGCGCGTGCCGCGCAAAATTGATTTGAGTTGGAGCACGCCCGTCCTGGTGCGGACGGCGAAGCGCACGGAACTCGTGACGAGCGGCGCGGAAGCGATCATTGCCTACGACCCTCTGACGGGCAAAGAACTCTGGCGGCACAAAGGTTTGGAGAGCAACGCCGTGCCGTCGCCCGTCGTCTCGCGCGACCTCGTCGTGTTGACCTCCGGGTATCCGGCGAAGATCGCGCTCGCGCTGCGTGCCGGGGGCAGCGGCGACGTGACGGGCACACCGCAACTCGTCTGGAAATATAACAAGGGCACGGCCTACGTGCCGTCGCCGATTCTCTACGGCGAGTATCTTTATCTGATGACGGGCAACGGCTCCATCACCTGTCTCGACGCCAGGACCGGCAAAGTGGCATACGAAGCGGGACGCGTGCCGAAGCCGACGATGTTCACGGCCTCGCCCGTCGCCTTCGAGGACAAGATTTTGTTGACGAGCGAAGAGGGCGATACTTACGTCGTGAAGACCGGGCCGAAACATGAGATACTGCGCACCAACTCGCTCGGCGAACCCGTCTATGCTTCTCCGGCCATCGCCGATGAGAAACTTTTCATTCGCGGCGAAAAGAATCTCTACTGCATCGGCAACGCGCGCAGTTAGCCGCGAACAGATGAACCGCGCGGCGTAAGGAGTTAAGGCAATGTTTGAATCACAAGACACGACCCCGTGGTATCGCTCCCGCGCGACGATGACGATGGCCGCCGTCTGCATCGTCGCGCTCGCGCTGGCGTTGCTTTACAACCAGTGGGGCTATCGCTACTTCAGCGACAAGGAATCTCACTACTCCGAACTCGAACAACACCGCGCGCAACAGGCGGCGCAGGCGGCGAACGAATTGCCCTCCGCTGCGGTCCCACCCGCCGCGACCGAACAGACCGGCGCGGCGAATCCGAACGCCCCTGCGACCACAACCGCCGGAGCACAGCCCACGACGACAGCGCCCGCCGCCGCCGTCAACCCGGTTGCTCCTGCGGCCAATGCGTCTGATGCCAACCATCCAACCGCCGCCGCGCCGTCGTCGTCATCGCGCAACTACTGGACAAACTTTCGCGGGCCGAATCGCGACGGCAGTTACGACGAGCGCGCGGTGAAAGTCAACTGGCCTGCCAGTGGGTTGAAGCCGATGTGGAGGCAGCCCATCGGCGACGGCTTCTCATCGTTCGTCGTGGCCGATGGCGCGGCCTTCACCATCGAGCAGCGGCGCAATCAGGAAGTGGTCGCGGCTTACAACGTGGAGACGGGGCGCGAACTGTGGACGCACGGGTGGAGCGGGCAATATACGGATTCGACGGGCGACGGGCCGCGCTCGACGCCGACGTGGGACAATGGTCGCATCTACGCGCAGGGCGCGGAGGGCGAACTGCGTTGTCTCGACGCGAAGACTGGAAAACTCATCTGGCAGCGCAACATCCTCGCGGACAACGGAGCGCAGAATCTTCAGTGGGGTCTGGCCTCCTCGCCGCTCATCGTGGATGACAAAGTCGTGGTGCTGGCGGGCGGCACATCGGGCAAGGGCGTCGCTGCTTACAACAAGGCGACGGGCGCGCCCGTCTGGGTTTCGTTGAACGACCGCGCCTCCTACACGTCGCCCGCGCTCGTCACGCTGGCGGGCAAGCGGCAGATCATGGTCGTCACCGCCAACCGTATCGCCGGACTCGAACCGGCGGACGGCGCGCTTTTGTGGTCGCAATCATGGCCGACCTCAATGGGCATCAACGTCTCGCAGCCCATCGTCATCAGCAGGGATCGCATCCTCATCTCGGCGGGCTACGGCAAGGGCGCGGCGGTCTTTGAAGTGCAGGGCGCGGGCAAGAGTTACACGACGAAGAGCATCTGGGAGAACATCAACCTCAAGACGAAGTTCAACAGCCCCGTCGTCCACAACGGCCACGCCTACGGACTGGATGAAGGCATCCTCACCTGTCTCGATCTCGCGACGGGCGAGCGCAAATGGAAAGGCGGGCGCTATGCCTACGGGCAAGTGCTCGTAGCGAGCGGCCACTTGATCATCACGAACGGCGACACCGGCGAACTCTCGCTTGTCAAAGCCGACCCGTCGGCCTACACGGAAGTCGCCAAGTTCGCCGCGCTCTCCGGCAAGACGTGGAACGTGCCCGCCCTCGCGGGCGGTCGCCTGCTCATGCGCAACGGCACGGAGATGGCCGCCTACAATCTCTCGCAGTAGCGACAGGTAATAAATTCAGGCGCGGCGCGCAACTGAAACAGGAAGACCCGAAGGAGCTACTCGCTTGCCTTCGGGTCTTCCTGTTTCAGTTATGGAACGCTGGAATTTGAGACGACTTTAAGCGCACAGCGAGTCACAGAACTTTTCTGCTGACTCGTTCGCAGATGCGTGGGGCGAAACCGGACACCTCATAACTTCAGCAGGATGTCAATGCTGCTGCTGCCGGTAACTTCCCGCCACTTCCCGGTAGTATTGTTCCAAACTGTGAGTGCCCGTCGGCGGGGCGACGCAATCTTTCTGCGTCACCGCCACGAGGAACCGCAGCATTTCGTACAGACGACGATCCATCGGCTGTAACGCGCGCAGCCCCAAGTTGACGAACGATGCGGGAACTCTGATCATGCGCGGCTTTTTTCCGTGCGCGGCGAAAGCGAGTTCGTTGATCTCTTTGCGGGTGTAAGTCTCCGTGCCCCCAACTTCGTACTCCGTCCGCTCGCCTTCGATGGCGTCCACGCAGATGACGGCCAAATCCTGTTCGTGGATCGGATTGGTGCGCTTGTCGCCCGCGCCGAGCAGAGTCATGACGGGGTAGCGCGCCAGCCGCACAACTTCCGCCTGCGTATGAAAGAATCCGGTCGGTCGGACGACCGCGTAGGCGATTCCGCTACGCTTCAACTCATCCACGAAATCTTCGTGCGCCCGCACGTATTCATGATGCCGGAGTTGCGCCGCGCCGTACACGGACACGTAAACGAACTTCCCGACGCCCGCCCGCATCGCGGCTTCGAGCAATCGTTTGTTGCCGGTGTAATCAACGTCGCGGTATGAACCACGCTCGCGCGACAATCCGAAATCGAGCGACGCGCCGAGACAAGAAAAGACCGCGTCAATCCCGGCGCAAGCGCGCTTCACAGCAGGTGCGTCGGCGATGTCGCCCGCGACCACGTCGTTGACGATGTCGCCGAGGTCTTGCAGCTTGCCGGGAGAGCGCGCCAACGCCCGAACCCAGTAGCCGCGCCCGTGAAGTTCCCGGATCACGGCTTTGCCGAGATGACCCGTCGCCCCCGCGACCAGCACTTTTTTCATCACATCCTCCGCACACGGTCAGCCGCCGAACAGCTTCTCAATTGGCGGGAATCGCCCATGAGGTGAGCGTGGTTTCGTCTTTGACGAGGATGCGATGGCCGGTGACGAGCGGGTGCGCCCACGTCGGGCTTTTCGCCACTTCGTATTGCGCGAGCGGCGTGAAACTTTTCGCGTCTGCCGGCAGCACGAAGAGCTTGGCTTCGTTGGTGAGCGCGAAGAGGTATTTTCCGGCGTGGACGAGGGCGATGTTTTCCGCTTGCCGCCCATCGCTTTGCCAGAGGGTTTTTCCGGTGTCGGCGTCGAGCGAGAAGAACTGTCCGCGCTTCTTGATCGAGAGGCCGAAGAGTTGTTTGCCTTCGATGACGGGCGTGTTCATGGACAATTCATTCTCCGCGTTCTTCCACACTTCCTGCGGCGTGAGACTCGCGCCCTGTTTCACCAGTCGAATCGCCGCCATGCCCTGACCTTCGCGCGCGTAGATGATGAGGTCTTTGTAGAGGACGGGCGTCATGCTGTTCGTGTCATAGCCGGTCTTGGCGGGAAGTTGCCAGAGCGGTTTGCCGTCGGCGAGGTTGATGCCGACGAGTTGCTTTTGCGTGTAGGTGATGAGTTGGCCGACGCCCGCGAGCGTCGCCGTGACGGGCGACGAATAGGCGGGGCCGTCGCCGTCGTAGGTCCAACGGACGCGCCCCGTCGCGGCGTCGAAGGCCATGAGCGTGCCCGCGTCGTGGCCGCCGACGTGCGCGAGCACAAGCCCGTTCTCGACGATGGGCGACATCGCCGTGCCGTAGAGCGGCGATGTCTGCTTGTACTGTCTGGAGAAATCCGCGCGCCATTTCAATTGCCCGTCGCGCGCGTCGAAACAGGAGAGAATGCCGCTGATGCCGAAAGTATACACGCGGCCTGCGCTCACCGCCGGAGTCGATTTCGGCCCTTTGCCATGACCCATCGCCGCCGGGTGAATGTCATAAGCCACCGGGTAACTTGCGCGCCAGAGTTGCTTGCCCGTCGCGGCGTCGAGACAGAGCAAGACTTCCTCTTCCGCCTGTCTGGCGAAGACGTACAACTTGCCGAGGGCTTCGACGGGCGACGAGTGGCCGACGCCGACCGTCACCTTCCATTCTTCTTTCAGTGTCTTCGGCCACGTCTTCGGCGCGACGAACGAATCCGTGCGCCCGTCGCGGTTCGCGCCGCGCCACTGCGACCAATCACGCGCCGTAGCCGGAAGGCACAAGAGCGTGATGAAGAAGACGAGCGTTAGTTTTCGCAAATCATTCAAGACGCGCATCGTTTAAACGCTCCTTATTCGATTCAGAACAGCAGCTTCGCACCGAACTGCAAGTGGCGCGGGTCGCGCGCCGAGAGAATCTGGCCGAAGGTGGGCGAGCCTAAGAAATTATCGGGCAGATTGAAGTTCGGGCGATTGAAGAGATTGAAGGCTTCGAGGCGCAGTTGCAAATTCAGCCGCTCGCCGAGCCGCGTGTTCTTCAGGAGCGAGGCATTGACGTTCTGGTAGTCGGGGCCGTCGAGGATGTTGCGCCCTGAGTTGCCGAACGTGCCGAAGGCGGGAAAAGAGAAGGCGGCGGGGTTGAACCACTGTTCGGGCGTGCGACGTGCGCCGCTCGCGGGATCGCCCGCGACGTTCGGGCGGTCGTTAGCGCCGAAGCCGAGCGCGGAGCGTCCCGTGTTGCTGTTGTCTATTTCCGAGAGCAAGGCGACGGTGAACGGGCGGCCTGATTGCAGCGTCACAATGCCATTGAACTGGAAGCCGGAAAGAAGAGTGGTGAGCAACCCGGTATCGTTCAGGTAGGCGCGGCCTGCGCCGAAGGGCAGCTCATAGGTAAAGCTTGAGGAGAAGCGATGGCGCACGTCGAAGTTCGAGCGTCCGCGTTCGGCGCGCAAATTCAGGCTGTCCTGCGGAAAGTTTGAATCGCCCGCGCTGGTGAAAAAGTTCGAGGCATCGTCAAGCGACTTCGAGTAAGTGTAGGAGGCGAGCAGGGCGAGGCCTCTGGTGAGTCGCTGTTGCAGGCGCATCTGGAGGCTGTGATAGTTGGAGTTGGCGCGCGACTCGATCAAGTTGATGTCGTCGAATTGCCGATTGGGGCGCAGGACGAAGGGGAGCGTTGACGGGCGTGGTTGATTGATGTCGCGCGCCGTTAAAAGTTTCGTGCCCTTCGATCCGGCGTAGCCGATTTCGAGGACGCGGCTCGCCCCTAGTTGGCGTTGAACATTCAAGTTCCAGTGCTGCATGTAGGGCGTGCGCAGATCGCGCTGGTAGGCGAACGCGCTTTCGGGGAGCGGGAAGGGGAAATTGCGCGGGAACGGATCGTTTAAGGTGAGCGGCAAGCCTTGTAATGAAAAGTAGAGATTGAAGTCGAAGTAGGGCGCGTTGAAATACAGCCCTTCGCCGGGGGCGAGCGCGGCTTGATCGTAATAGACGCCGTAGCCCGCGCGCACGACCGTCGCGCCCGCGTCGTCGAGCGTCCACGCGAGGCCGACGCGCGGGGCGAAATTGTTTTTGTCGGGCGCGTAGCCGCCGCGCGGAACATTGTTCGTGCCGACCTGCACGAGCGAGCGCGTGGCGGGGTCGTAGAGATTAGCGCGGTCTTCCGGGTCAACAAACGGCGAGTTGTATTCGTAGCGCAGTCCCGCCGAGAGAGTCAGGCGCGTGGTGACGCGGTAGCTGTCGTTGAAGAAAAGGTTATAGCTTTCGCCGCGCAGGTGCTGTTGATTGTCGAGCCGCGCGCCGCCCGTGAGCGCGGGGAAGCCGAGCAGGAGATCGGCGAGCGCGTTGCCGGTTAAGGGAAAACGATCCGAGAAGGTCAGGAAGCCGCGCGATTGCACGTCGCGGAAAGCGTTCTGCTGGAGGCCGCGAAACTCGAAGCCGAACTTCGCGAGGTGCGCGCCGCTCACATAAGTCGCGTTGTCAATGAATTGGAAGACGTTCGTGGCGCTCTGCTGCGGGTTGTTAAATTCGTCGCCGATGGGCGAGAAGCCCGTGATGGTGATGAAGCTGAGTCCGAAGTCGCGCGGATTGGTGGAGAGTTCTGGCAAACCCACCGTGGCGTTGATGCTCTCGCCGCCGTTTTCCTGCGTGACCGCCGAGGCAACGCGGCTGAAAGAGAAGCGCGCTTCGTTGATGAATGTGGGCGAGAAGACGTGCGTTTCGCTGAGCAGCAAATTCTGGCTGCGACGCGGCACGTTGACGCCGTAGCCGGGGACGAGCGAGAAGGTCGGGCCGGGAAAGGGGTCAAGGAAATTGCGGTCGCCGAAACTGTAGCGGGCGGTGAAGGCGGAGGCATCGCTGAATCTGTGGTCGACGCGCGCATCGAAATGATCGTTGCGGTCGCGCGCGGTGGGCGAGGAGACGAAATTGGCGAAGCGGGCATTGCGATTGGGCAGCGGGTACAAATTGGCGATGGCGCGTCCGATGGGGTTCTGGAAGGGCGCAGGGATGATGCCGCCCTCGAATGCTTGCTGCGTGAACGGGTTGAAGGGGCGCGCGAAAAGGCTTTGCGAAAAGTCGCCGTTGCGCTCTTGCAGCGTCGGGACGTTGGTGATGCGCGTGACGCCTTCGCGGGTGCGCGTGCCTTCGTAGTCGCCGAAGAAGAAGGTGCGATCCTTGATGATTGGGCCGCCGATGGAGAAGCCGAATTGATTGCGGATATATTTCGGGTCGGGCTGGTCGGCGGGCGCGAAGAAGTTGCGGGCGTCGAAGGCGGCGTTGCGATGAAATTCGTAGAGCGTGCCGTGCAGCCCGTTCGTGCCGGACTTGGAGATGACGTTGACCTGCGCGCCCGCGTTGCGCCCGAACGAAGCGTCATAGGTGCTCGTCGCGATCTCGAACTCCTGAATGCCATCGACGGGCGGGCGGACGCCGAAGGTGTTGAGTTTCGGGTCGAGGTTGTAGACGCCGTCGAGCAGAAAGTTGTTGGAGTCTTCGCGTGCGCCGTTGGCGCTGAAGGCGAAATCGCCGCGCACCGAACCGGCGGAACCGGGCGCTGACGGAGCGGTGCCGGGCGCGAGCAGGGCGAGTTCGAGGAAGTTGCGCCCGTCGAGAGGCAGTTCCTTGATCTGTCGTTCTTCGATGACCGTGCCGAGCGTGGGCGAATCTTTCTTTAACTCGAATGGCGCAGAAACGATCAGGTACGGATCGGTCGCCACGTTGCCCACTACCAGCCCGACATCTAATCTCAATTCTTGATTAACCTGAAGAGAAATATCCTGTCTCTTCGTCTCGAAGCCTCCCGCTTCGACCTCGATGCGATATGTGCCCGGCAAGAGTGAAGAAATAGCGTATTCACCTTCCGGGCTGCTCATCGCCGTTCTGGTTTCATTGGTAGCTTCGTTGCTCACTTTCACCGTCGCCCCTGGAATGCGCGCTTGATTCGTGTCAACGATCGTGCCGCGAATCGAGGCGCGATGGGTTTGGCCGAAAGTGGCAGGAGCGATGAGCAGGGCGAGCAAAAAAAAGAGAATGGTTGATTTAGAGTTCACGACGACTCCCTGTGAAATTTTCTGTGGTTCAGAATCAAGAACTGTAGATGTTTTAGAACGCAACTTAGTAAACGGAATAGAGCGGATAAAAGTTTTGCCTTAACGGAAGATAAATGGGGCTTTTCTGATCCGTAAAAATGGAAGGGACAATCCGCTCCTGCGCCCGTGCCTGAAAGTTGCACACGCGAAAGACGCGGAGACGAATCGTCCCTGCTGAAGTTTTATAAGCTGCGGCGTCTAACCCTTCTTCGTGAAGATGCTGCACGCCTGATATGCGCCCGACGGGTCAATGGCCGTGCGCCCCTGTTCGATGTGGCGGATGATACCTTCTTTGTCCACAACGAAAGTGGCGCGTGTGCCGTAGCCGCCTTCTTCGTTGAAGATGCCGTAGTCGCGCACCGTCGTGCGTTTGAAATCGCTCAGAAGCGGGAAGGTCACTTTGATGTCTTCGGCGAAGCGGGCGTTAGCGGGAGAACTGTCTACGCTGATCCCCAGAACCTGTGTGTCGGCGGCGTCGAATTTGGCAATATCAGCCTGATATGCCTGTAGTTCTTTCGTTCAACCGCCGGTGAAGGCCAACACGTAGAAGGCGAGCACGACGCCCTTCTTGCCTTTGAAGTCGGACAAGTTTACCTTCTCGCCTTTCGTGTTGGTGAGCGTGAAGTCGGGCGCACGGTCGCCGATCTTCAAGTGCGTCTTGGGTGCGGCGGGCGGCGCAGCTTGCGGTTTAGCCGGCGCGGCTGACGGTTGTTGTGCTTGCTGCTGCGCGCAGCCCGCCACGGACAGTGCGAGCAGCAACGCGAAACTAAAAAACTTTCGGGTCATCAAACTTACCTCCACAAATTATGAAACGAAAACGGGGAGCTTCATCCTGAAAGACTATTAGACATGATCGATAATTCGTTGGCAACAGAGCGTGCGGTCTGGCGGCGAGGCCGCCCGCTCGTCGAAACGCGAAGCGGGCGCACGACGATGCAGTGTTCACCACCCCGTCGTCGTGCGCCCGCTCCGGCGCGTGTCTCCAAATTTCGCGCCGTCGCTTCAGTCTGAAACTCGTCTTATCTCCCGGCGATCAATTCCCGCAGTTGTTCCACAGTGGGGAAGATGGCGGGCGGGTCGTAGTTGCCCAACACGATGAGCGGATAGCCGGTCGCTGGCTTTGCATCAGCCCTTCGAGTTTCTCCTCTTTAACTCGTCCACTTCTTTTTGCAACGTTTCGATAAGGCTCTTGAGTTGAGCGGCAGTCGTGGCATCCTGCGGCGGCTTCTTCTGCGCGGAGAGCTTTTTGAGCGCGGCGAGTTGCGCGACTTTGAGCGCGTGCTCAGCCGGAACTTCCACGTCGGGCGTGACGCCTGTGCCTTCCCAGTTGGTTTTCGTGATGGGGCTGATGTAACGCGCGAAGGGAACCATCACGAAGAAGTGTTCGTTGATGCGCCGCCCCATGACGGGGTGCGCGCCGCCGCCTGTCGTTTTGCCGACGAGCGTGGCTCGCTTCAGATTCTTGAGCGTGTAGCTGATGTCTTCGGCGGCGGAGAACGTGAAGTTGCTCGTCAGGATGTAGACATCCTTCGCGCCGTAGCGTCTGCCGGGCACTTCGGAAAGCGACCACGATTCATTCGTGCTGCCGGTGAGCCGGTCATAGGCGTCACTCAGGTGGATGGACTTGTCGAAGAAGTAGCTCATCAGGAGGGTGATGGTGTTGCGCGCCCCGCCGCGACAACGGCGCAGGTCGATAATGAGTGCATCGGTGTCCGCCAGTTTGTTCATCGCGGCGGAAACTTTCTCGTTCGCTTCATCCGAAGCGTCGAACATACTGAAATCGAGATAGCCGAGATTGCCTTCGAGCGTCTCGACTTTCTCCAGTCCCAAATTGCCCGACGCTTCGCCCGGACTACGATTGATGCGGCGCACGGGCGCACCGTTCGCGGGACTCGCGCCGCCCCCGCCTTCCGGCCTGCGCACGATCCGCACCGAGGAGCCGGGCAGCGATTCGCCTTCGCCCATCGCGGCGGCGCGATAGTTTACGCGCAGGTGTTTATCGCGGCTGATCGCTTGCAAATCTTTCGTGAGCGTTTGGGCTAACAGCTTCGCGCCCGTGATCTGGTCGTACTCCCGCTTCGCCACGCGCTCGCGGATGTTTTGCTCCATCGCTTTGGCGACCTCCGGGAAGACGTAGCCCTCCTGCAGATTTTTCAACGCGCCTTCGATGACTTCGGTGCGCGTGGCGGCGTCAACCGCCAAATCAGGTTGCTCCGGCGTGCCCGTCTGCTGGGCCGCGTTGTGGTTGGCGAGCACGACGGCAAAGCAGAGGGCGGGCAGCAAGAGGCCAGCCACGGCGCGCCGCGTGATGAATGAAGGACGTTGGAGTGAGTTTCGACTTTTCAGACTAAGGACTCGTAAGATAATGGAACGCATGTTGTTTCTTCCTTTCAAACTTTTCCGCAGCAACGCTTGCGTGATACGACACGGATATTAGCCGAGCAAGCCGGGCGAATGGTTAAGCCGACGAAAAGTGTTTGTAAAGAATGTAAAATTTTTGCGGGTGGAATCTTTCAATCATTCAAGTGAGGGCTCTGCGCCGCCGTTTCCTCTATAGGAACTCTAAATGAAACGTGTAAGATGATAGCCTAATAAGAAAGGGCTATCAATGAGAAGCTTAGACGAGATCATCAACGAGTCGAGGGATGCGCGAGAGGTTAAGCGCGCAGTGTGTGTG
>JBPCIP010000188.1:0-2172 GCA_051006195.1 Pyrinomonadaceae bacterium | reverse complement strand
CAGCCGTGGTGGGACTGATCCAGTTTGCCACAATCGTCGGCTAGCAGGCTGACTTGGGAGAAGTGTGCCTACTCATCGGTAGGTCAAGCGAAGCTCAACTCTTTTACACTTTGTCGGAACATCTATTACTTTCATATCGCTCTCGAAGAGTTCTTCGCGGCGCGGTGCGGCATCAGCTATCCCCGGTTAATGGCCGACGAGCGGATCGGCTTTCCCACCGTCAGCACGCAGGCGGAATTCTTCGTGCCGCTCGTCTACGGCGACGAACTGGACGTGGAAATGTTCGTGTCGCGTGTCGGCAACACTTCCGCCACCTTCGAATATCGCGCCCTCCGCGCGAGCGACCAGACCTTGTGCGTGCAAGCCACGCAAATCCACGTCGCGATGAATCTGGACACGCGCCGCCCTCTGTCTCTGCCGGCAAAATATCGCCGGGCGTTTGCGGAGAGCGCACGTTAAAAAGCCGGTAGCGCTTAACCGTTCTGCGGCACATTGCCTTTTTAATTTTCAATGGTGATAGGGTTTCTGGAAGAAACTCCTGACTAAGCGTTTACTTCCGGTGCGACAGAAAAACGATTATCCCGAGTATGTCTTTCGCAATTTGCCGGAATACGCTTTCGCCAAATTGTTGGCCGGACTCTACTGTGGCCGCCGCCGGCAGCAGCGTCAGACGTAACGTTCACGTTTCGACCGCATCTCTTGCCCCCTCTCTTGCTCTCCGTGAGCAACGGCGCAGACCCGAATCATCCCGGTCTGCGCCGTTGCTCGTTGCCTGCTTCGGCTCGGAGTCATCATCCCGGCTTTTGACCTTACCCTCCGGCTGGCCTAATATTCATCCGCGTGGTTTTCTCGCGCGTGTTCGCCGACAGACATGCGTTCACAAATTGCTCAATCGTCAACTCGAAATTAAATCCTATGCGCTACTCTAAAGTTACCTGTCTCGTCTGTGCCTGCGCGCTGGCCTTCTCTTCTTTAACTTCGCTGAACGCTTCGAGCCTCGCCAGCGCCGAAGTTATCGGGGAGAAGATTGCGCCCGCGCCTGAATGTCTGATCGTCACTGAGCAGATGACCATCGACAATGGTGAAATTCAGCTTGAAGACGCGCCCGTGCGAGCGAAGAAGCGGCCAAATCTTTTCGTCCGCGTCATTACCGCGCCCTTTCGCGGCCTTGCCAGACTTTTCGGCGGCAGCAAAAATGATCAAGCGGCGGGCGTGAGGGCGAAGGAAAAACAGAAAACGGGGGCGCAAACAGCCCGCCCGTCTGAATTGGTGAGTGTGCCGAATAATGAGTCGGCGCAACCGGGAACACGATCCGCACAGGCCATTGAAACCGCGACCACGCAACTGGCGCGTGGGAGACAGACGGTGTTAACTACGCCGCCGATGATCGCACCCCGACCTCGCGCGGCTGATTCAAACACCTCGTTCGATTACGAACCGCGTCCGTTCACGCCGTTCATCGAAGGCGTGCCGGGCGATCCACTCTCACAAGGGCGGGCGCTGTTGGAGAACGGCTACACGAACGAAGCCATCGCGGAATTGTCTGTGGCCGCCGTGGCCGGCCCCGATCTGGTTGAAGCGAACAATTTGCTCGGTCTCGCCTACGACCGTCGCGGACAACACAAGCAAGCACAGGAATATTACGAACGCGCTCTCAGCGTCGCCCCGCAAAACGCGCGGGCACTCAACAACCTCGGCCACTCGCTCTATCTTGACGACCGTTATAAGGATTCGCTCGCCCGCCTGAAAGCCGCCGCGCGGCTCGCCCCCGCCGACGCACAGGTCGCCAATAATCTCGCGCTCGTCTACGGGCGGCTCGGCAAGTACGACGAAGCCTTCAGGCAATTCAAGCGCGCGGGCAGCGAATTTTACGCGCGCATGAGCACGGCGGCGCTGCTTGCGGGCGCAGGCCGCGACCGCGAAGCGATCAAACACTACGAGGCGGCGCGCAAGCTCGACCCCGCCTCCCCGGATGTGCTGCGCCAACTCATCACGCTCTACGTCCGCACCGGCCAACGCGATAAGGCCGAAGCCGCCGAGCGCGCACTCGACAAAAAATCAGACAAACCGGCGGTCTCCATCATCAGCTAAAAAGTTAAAGCCCGACAGGCGAGGGCCGGGCGTGAAGATGAGAAGTCCCGCCAGAGGGGCGACACCTGATAGGCTATCAGG